>JBBSHC010000494.1:0-3805 GCA_038253425.1 Leptolyngbyales cyanobacterium
CACCTTCAATAAGGTGAGTATGCCTGAGTACTTAATGCAGCCAACCTGTACTTACACGGATCATTTTGTGAGTCACAGGCAGGGGTTGCGTACACGCTCGCATACAACACGCCTTTGAAGTGCTGCTAAAGACGGTGTAGTCTAGCTTGACTCTAAGGTGCGACCTTCTGTAATGTTTTGTCTGAGACTACTTAGCACTCATCAGTAGCGTCGCTCGCACGCTTCATCAAGCAGCGCCCGATCGCTCTAAACTGGATAGCACATTTACTTACCAGACGTGAGCTTACTTAAGTACCCTAGCGGGCGCATCTATGCAGAAAGTTACGGTTTCGACTTGTCCGTAAACTTAGAACTCTGTATTCGTGTACAAATATGACCACATGATGGCAATTGCACACGAATAGCGATAGGCGCGAATCATCAGACTTGCTTACCGCCCGATCACGCTACCCCTGCTGGACTAACCGCAAACTGTCACAAGCCCCAAAACCCTTACACAGTAGCTCTTTCCCTTTCCCACCCCTCTGCACTTCTGCTGAAGCTGCAACTAAGCGAGCGAGCGCAGCAAGGGGTTCAAAGTACTATGAAAGATGGGCTCTCAGTTTTGGCTAAGTCTACCTTTTGAGGCTCTGGACTACGTTTGGACTAAATGCCTTCAATGTGACAGTTAAAAAATGAAGCGCTTGTGCCAGTTGCGTAGCCGTGGTGTGCCTGTGAGTCGTTCAGGTTTGCTTATGAATCAGTGAGCCTATCTTACAATCTAGACGGGAGAAGGTGATGAGCCGAAACTACCCAAACTTTTCAATCATCGTTTGGGCGCGTTTGCGGTTCGCTGCCTGAAGCCTCCGATCGTGTCGTGCCTGGGCAGCGGTGATCACTGAATCCATTGTTTTGGGGTCGATCTCACAGTGAAGGAGTAACGCTTCAATCAACACCTCTCTGCTGATGTTGTGCGAGCGGCTCAAGTCTTGAATGCGATCACTCACACTTTGTTCTAGTCGCATGGTCGTTTGCTTAGTGAGAATTTCATCATGATAGAAGTCTGGGTGTCTAGGTGTCGAGATACCTAGACTTGTTGGGGACGGAGGGGTACTTAAGCTGCCAGCATCCTCTTCTGTAGTAGGAGTCCAGGTATCTCGACATCTGGACTTGTCGGTTGTGTTGGGGCGTTAGCCAAGCTGGCATCACGGCTGGGGACTGCCGGACGTGTTCGTTTGGTGAGCCGTTCTAGCGCATCTTCAGGCATTAAGCGCCTCCAACAGTTTTTCAAAGGGGTACTGTAGTCTGGGTAGCCAAGTTCTGTGAGCAAACAGCCCTGTCTAATGGCTCGCTTGAACTGCTCTGACTCACGGATTGAGGGCAGTATGGGCACCCCTTCCGCAAGCTGCTGCATCGCCTCGATGTTCTGCCGTGACTCAAGCGCCTGGCTCTTACCTGTCCATCTATCCCGAAAGGGGAGAACGCCGAGAATACGTCCTGAAAAAGCGGTGATCTGCTTCTGCTCATTCAGGAAGTCCAGGGTATCCAGCAGGCTGTTTGTCCCTTTGACATTGGCTTCGGCGGGAATCACCACAAACTCAGCCGCCCCTGTTGCTGTCAAGCAAAGCTGCGATCGCGACGGTTGGACATCAATCAGGCAGTAGTCAAACAGTTTGGTGACTGCCTGCAAGCGCAGCTTGAGGATGAATGCCCCGGCTCCAGATGAGGCGAGAAAATCATTCACCTTAAATAATCCGCGATCGGCAGGAATGACAAATAGGTTGGGGTAACGAGTCGGGTAAATGCCGTCTTCTGGCGTGACCTGTGCTGTGATCACCTCTAGCAGCGTTGGCTGTGTCGGCTGGAGTTCTTGACCCAGGTAGAACGTGAGGTTCGACTGTGGATCAGCATCCACTAACAGCACTCGATACCCCTGGATCGCCATGAGCAAGCCCAGGAAGAAAACGACCGTCGTTTTACCCTGCCCGCCACTAAGCGAGATTGCAGCGCACGTCTTCATAACCCTCCACACCAGATTGATTGAGCTAACGCTACAAGCTCTAATGCAGTATGTCTACTTGTGTAGAAATCTATGAGCTTAGATATATAGATACCTGTAAACTTAGACACCTGGAGACCTAGATATACGCATGTTTAGCAATCTACATTCATAGAGTCTAGATATCTCGATACCTGGGTATCTAGGATTTACAAAATCAAGTGCTGTTGGGTCTTTTAATCTATAGATTGCAGCACACGCTGCAATCTTCAAAGTTGTCGAGCTACCACAGCTTCGGCTCTCTGGGAATCAGGTGCCTATCCAAATAGCGCTCAGGCTTTGCATCGATCGGTGAAACGATTGAAAGTTAATTCTGTTCTCGCTGCTGCCGGATAATGCGTTCAACAGTCGGTACATCGGTCTTCAGCTTTTCAGCAACCTGCTCAACAGTTAAGCCCAACTCAAGGAAACTAGGGATAGTAAGGGACAGCATCCGCTCACGCTCTTCTTCACGCCCTTCTGCCCGTCCTTCAACCCGTTCTTCCTCAGCAATCTCTTGATAGAACCGGGTTTGCTTCAGTTCGTCTAATCCCAGCATTTGTCTGATTGCCTCCCGCTCAAGGGTTGGAAACTTATACACCAATGTCGCTAACACTAATTCTACGACTCGCTCACGCTCTGCGCCATCCGTAACCGCATTCTGTGCTCGCTCAACCAACTGTCTCGCTCGCTCTGTTGCCACCTCGTCCTTGACTCCAATCAGTTGCAGCACACCTAGTTCTAACGATTGGTTCGCCAAGTCTGCTGGTAGCTCGTCCAGGTAGACACGCTTGAATCGCTGACTGTTGGCATAATCCTGGAAGTGAAGGGGTAACTGTGGGTCAAGGTTACGCTTGGTGAAGATCAGAATGCCGAGCCAGTCCTGCACCGACTGATAATCACGCAAGAACAGAAAGATTTCAGCAAAGAAGCTGTGATAAAGAATCTTTTTCTGATCACGGTAACCCTGCACCTCGACAAAGACAAGGGGTAAGTCCACGGCATCAGGTGAGGGGGTGAGCACGCCATCAATCCGGAAGGCAAGCTGTTTTACCTCCTGGGAGCCAAATTCATAGGTGCCAGTGGGGGGAGTGGTGTTGCCAAGGAGTTGAAACACTAAGTCAGGGCGGTCCTTAAACAAACGGTAAAACAACGTATCCGTCTTCACAAGTGGTTCCGGTCTTGGCACAGCAGTCTGATTGTAAGCGGTGCATGACCAAACGCGTTGGAGCCGTCGCAATCACAGCGTGACCGCTCAGCACAGATTACAGCAGAAGACACAACCACAGCAAAAGACGCTTTCAGCTACATTGTTTCACGTCAGACCCGCAGTAGAGAGTGCTGGTGGTGTGAAACAGCGATCGCACACAGCCAAGCGACTCTAGCAACGTTCAGACATTGGCAATCGAGCGGCCCGCTAGTCCACCAACGGAACAGAAAATCAGTTAAGGCTAAATCGTCTCCCTAGTAAGGGGGTCAAAAAGTACTGTTTTATTCTTCCTCTTCAAAGTCACCAATAGCGTCATCAAACTTGATGATGATGTCGAGTAATTTTGATACAACTCGCGCAAATATTTTTTTGCGCTCTAATAATTTGGGTTTGAGTGCATCCCGCCTTTGCAATGAGTATAAGTACTTAGGCTTACTTTTCTGAACGAAAGCTAAACTTTGAGCAGTCCCCCTCTCAGCCAATGCTACTTATGGACACTGACAAAAAAGCCCAAATCCAAGCGCACGCACGCGCCCTCGCGGCACTACTGTACGAAGAAACCGACCCCGACCAAGTGC
>JBBSHC010000495.1:0-3793 GCA_038253425.1 Leptolyngbyales cyanobacterium
CATCGTAACCACGCTGAACAGAAATCTTTTTGATCGCACTTGCCATTTTTTCAACCGCGATCGCCAAAAAGCCTTGCGCGACCTGTTCCGGTGTTCTGCGATCGCCTGTTGCCTGTTGAATCTGCGCTGCTAAGTCGGCAAACTTCTGTTGTGTCACACCGACATCCAGCGGCAAATTCCCCTCTGAGCCAAACACCGTCGGAAAAAAGTCTGGTTGCAGTTTGCCCAGCATCACATTGGCATCCGTCACAGTGAGCGGTCCCCCTTTGCGATAGCAAGCCGGACCCGGATTTGCCCCTGCCGACTCAGGACCCACCCGATAGCGCGATCCATCAAAGTACAGCATCGAGCCACCCCCCGCCGCCACTGTATGGATCGACATCATCGGTGCCCGCAGACGGATGCCAGCCACCTCCGTCTCAAACTCCCGCTCATATTCCCCGGCATAATGGGCGACATCCGTAGACGTACCACCCATATCGAAACTAATAATTTTTTCCAGCCCTGCCGCCTTGCTCGTTTGCACCGCACCCACAATGCCCCCCGCTGGACCCGACAGAATGCTATCTTTACCCTGAAACGATCGCGCCTCTGTCAACCCACCGTTAGACTGCATGAACATGAGTTGAGGTGTGGGGTGTGGGGTGTAGGGTGTAGGGGAAGAATCTTGAGTCGCACGTTGTACCGCTGCGCTAGAGAGTTTTGAGTTTTGAGTTTTGAGTTTTGAGTTGAGAGGCAGTCGCACGCTAGAGAGTTTTGAGTTACTTTTACCTTTTGCCTTTTGCCTTTTACCTTCAAACCCTGCTTCCCCTACTTCCTCCCTCGCTTCCCCCGCGTGCCCCACATCCCCTGCCAACTCATGACTCACTTGATCCACATAGCGCCGTAAAAGAGGTGACAGGTAAGCATCTACCACCGTCGTGTCACCGCGACTGATGAGCTTCATTAGCGGACTGACCTCATAGGAGACAGAAACCTGGGTAAAACCAATATCACGGGCGATCGCGGCAACCTGCCGTTCATGGTCAGGGTAGCGGTAGCCATGCATAAAGGCGATCGCGCAGGCTCGAATGCCCTCTGCGTAAGCAGCCTCTAGAGCTTTCATCAAGCTTTTAGCAGCAGGATCAAGGGGGATCAGCACCTCTCCCTGAGCGCTGTAGCGTTCTTCGACTTCAATCACCCGCTCGTACAACATTTCGGGCAGTACAATCTGACGGGCGAAAATATTGGGGCGATTCTGATAACCAATCCGCAAAGCATCCCGAAAGCCTTTAGTAATCAAGAGGACAACGCGATCGCCCTTCCGCTCTAAAAGGGCATTGGTGGCAACGGTCGTACCCATTTTAATCGCAGCAATTTGAGCGATCGGAATAGACACATTGGCTGCAATACCCAGCAAATCTCGAATGCCTTGCAACGACGCATCACGATATCGTTCGGGGTTTTCTGACAGCAGCTTGTGTACCGTCAACGTACCATCTGGTCTGCGCGCCACAATATCTGTAAATGTGCCGCCGCGATCGATCCAAAACTGCCAACGCGCCTTGACATCAGTCGCTGTCATCCCTGTATCCTTGCTCTAGCTCTTACGCCTATTGTGACTCAGCCTGAATTATGGCAGCGATCGACAAAAGCGCCTCAGCGCGAGCAAGGGCAAGTAGTTAAAGTACAGTCAGATCAAAGTACAGTCAGTGTCTACGCTGACACATAGCATTCAAGTCCAGATCGGTGTGTTACTCGCGCCTCCAAGAAAACCGCTGCTGGTTAAACAACCCTTGATCAATACAGCAGCGTCTTCCTGGCTGAAGTAGTCCTCTGCCTTAAGAAAGCGACTGGATAATTTCCACAGCTTTCGGTTGCCATTTCGCTTTACAATGCTTGGCAACCCGGTTCGCCTCGCTTAGTCTTACTACCCTAACTCAACGCCCCTATGAGTATTGGATACCTCGCTCTTGTTCTACATGCCCATCTGCCTTTTGTGCGTCATCCTGAAAGCGATTACGTGTTAGAGGAAGAGTGGCTGTTTGAGGCGATTACAGAAACTTATATTCCGCTCTTGCAAGTGTTTGAGGGCTTGAAGCGGGACGGTGTTGATTTTAAGATCACGATGAGTATGACGCCGCCACTGGTGTCAATGCTGCTCGATCCGCTGCTGCAAGAACGCTACGACGACCATCTCGCCCAACTTGAAGAACTGGTGGAGATGGAAATCAATCGCAATACCCATAATGGGCACCTCAAGTATTTGGCAGAGTACTACGCCAAAGAGTTTAACCAGGTGCGGCAGATGTGGGAGAAGTACGATCGCAACATCGTCAAAGCCTTCAACCAGTTTGCCGAATCCAATAATTTAGAGATCATTACCTGCGGTGCAACCCACGGTTACTTCCCGTTGATGAAGATGTATCCTCAAGCGGTGTGGGCACAGATCAAGGTTGCCTGTGAACACTACGAAGAAACGTTTGGGCGTGCGCCTAAAGGCATTTGGTTGCCAGAATGCGCCTACTACGAAGGGGTCGAGCGCATGTTGGCAGATGCTGGCTTGCGTTACTTTCTCACCGATGGGCACGGCATCCTTTACGCTCGTCCCCGTCCGCGTTTCGGCACCTATGCACCCATCTTTACCCCTACGGGTGTCGCAGCCTTTGGGCGCGATCATGAGTCGTCGCAGCAGGTGTGGTCGTCTGAAGTGGGCTATCCCGGCGCGACGGAGTACCGCGAGTTTTATCGAGACCTGGGGTGGGATGCCGAATATGAGTACATCTAGCCGTACGTCATGCCAAATGGTCAGCGCAAAAACGTGGGCATCAAGTACCACAAAATTACAGGCAAGGGCTTAGGGCTGGGCGACAAACAGCTTTATGATCCCTACTGGGCACGGGAGAAAGCAGCCGAACACGCCGGAAACTTCACCTACAACCGAGCGCGTCAAGTCGAGCATCTCTACAACATGATGCAGCGTAAACCTGTGATTGTTTCGCCCTACGATGCTGAGCTGTTTGGTCATTGGTGGTATGAGGGTCCCTGGTTTATCGATTACCTGTTCCGCAAAGCGTGGTTTGATCAGGGCACTTTTGAAATGACGCATCTTGCAGATTATTTGCAAACCAATCAAACGCAGCAAGTCTGTCACCCCTCGCAGTCAAGCTGGGGCTACAAGGGCTTCCATGAATACTGGTTGAATGAGACGAATGCCTGGATCTATCCGCATCTACACAAAGCAACGGAGCGGATGATCGAGCTGGCAAAGAGTGAACCGGAGGATGAATTGATCTGGCGGGCGCTCAATCAGGCATCGCGGGAGCTATTACTGGCGCAGTCTTCTGATTGGGCATTCATTATGCGAACCGGAACAATGGTGCCGTATGCGGTTCGTCGCACCCGATCGCACTTGATGCGTTTCCATAAACTCTACGATGAAATCAAGCAGGGCAAAGTCGATTCGGGCTGGCTGGAAAAGGTTGAAGCGATCGATAATATCTTCCCAAGCCTCAACTACCGCGTGTACCGTCCTCTGTAGAAGTGCAACACGAACTGCGGTGAGGTCTTTCACTGCTCCGGGAACTATTTAACGCGGGTTCCCGCACCACCTGTCTTAGCGGGACCACCGTTATCGGGTGGCTGATAACCGCTGGCAAGCGTTCGGCTTGCGATCGTTTCAGTAGTGGCTGGATGCTTAAACGAGTCTAGCGTTAGCAAGAAAGCTGAAGCGGGTGCTGCCTTACTAGCCAAGGCATTGTTAGCGGTAAGGGCGTTGAATGCTGCCGTTTGAGTCGTCGCAGTGGCTGAACCC
>JBBSHC010000496.1:0-3785 GCA_038253425.1 Leptolyngbyales cyanobacterium
GGCGATTGAAGCTTACGAAAAAATGGAAGGCGGCGATGAGCACAAGTAAGACAGGAACATGCTACCTGGTAGGGGCTGGACCCGGGGACTTAGGTTTGGTAACGCTGCGAGCGAAAGAGTTGATCGAAGCGGCCGAGGTCATTCTCTACGACGCGCTTTGCAATCCGGAGATGCTCAGTTGGGCACAGGAAAGCGCCGAGATTATTTTTGTCGGAAAACGTGCGGGGGCACACGCCCTTAGCCAGCCTGAAATCGACGCGCGTTTGGTCGAGCTGACCAAAAGCGGGAAGCAGGTCGTGCGACTCAAAGGTGGCGATCCGTTTGTTTTTGGGCGTGGCGGCGAAGAAATGGAAGATCTGGTGGTAGCAGGCATCCCAGTTGAAGTAGTGCCAGGGATTACGTCTGGTATTGCGGCTCCTGCTTATGCTGGTATTCCGCTAACGCATCGCGCCTATAGTTCTTCAGTGACGTTTGTAACCGGGCATGAAGGAGCCGGAAAGTACCGTCCCGCAGTCAACTGGCAAGCGATCGCACACGGCTCAGAAACCATTGTTGTGTACATGGGCATCCACAACCTGGCATACATTACAAGCCAACTTCAGCAAGCAGGACTGTCACTTAATACGCCCATTGCCCTCGTCCGTTGGGGCACTCACCCCAACCAGATGGAACTGATTGGCACTCTTGAGACAATAATGCAGCAGGTAGAAGCCGCCGAGTTTGGCGCACCCGCGATCGCTGTCATTGGTTCGGTGGTGAATCTACACAGCATTCTGTCTCGTTACCGTCCTAGACAAACTTCGACTTGATCGTAAAGTTAAAGACCTGCGATCGCAAAAAAGATCAGCGCGATCGTAGAAACGCTTGTTGCGGTCGTCTTTTTCGACTGAGGGGTGTCACCTATCAAAGGAAATGGGGCATTCTTAGCCAGAATCAGAATTACATCTACGACTGACAGGCAACACCGTGACTAAAATCGTTCCCGTCCAACTGGATAACGGCACCGTTCTTTATATCGAAGCCCAGGACAATACAGAAACAGACCCAATCACACCACAGAACCCAGTCGAAGATAGTGGAGAACAGCGACGCAACGGTGCGAAAGGGATTGGTAATCCAACCATGCCATTCCGCCCAAATCCCGCGCAATCCATGCAAATGGTGCAAAATACTATTCGTACCTATACGGTTTACTGCTTAAATGCGTTTAAAAACTGTGGTGCGGCAAATGTCGATGAGGTGACGCTAGAGTTTGGGGTTAATCTCAGCGCCGATGCAGGCATTCCCTATATTGCCAGCGGTAAAGCCCAGAGTAATTTGAAAATTACCGTTAAGTGCTCCTACAACAAACCGGGCATGGACACCACAGAGACTCAGATTGAGCAAACGAGTCTGACGAATGGACAAGCAGTAGCCCGTAACGAGCAACAAGCAGTCGGCGATCGACTGTAGGTGAAAAGTCAGAAATCAGGAGCAAATTAAAGCCACACTTTCGCCTTTTACCTTTTGCCTTTTGCCTTCTACTTTTTGCCTTCTACTTTTTGCCTTCAAACTACAAACCGCGTCTCTTCTCCCTGAGCAGCTTGCCAACTGCGGGCATCAAAATAAAGGTCTTCTAACGAAATGCTGTAAAGCGCTTCTTTCAACTTTTGGTGCAGTCGGTTCCATACAGTAAACGTAACCCAATCTTCTGCCTGAGAGCCATCCGGCGCATGATGAGGCAGGGGTTCGACGCTTTCACCAACTGCCTCCAAAATTTGTCCTAAGGAAATCTCAGCGGGTGGACGAGCAAGCTGATAGCCGCCCTGCACACCACGCACAGATTGAACGAGTGCTGCGCGGCGCATTTCCATGAGCAATTTTTCGAGGTAGGGAGCAGGTAGATCTTGACGCTGAGCGATCGCTTTTACAGAAGCGGGACCATACCCCGGCTGTAGGCTCAGATCGAGCAGCGCTTTAACGCTGTAGTGTCCACGAGTGGTTAATTTCATTGACGTGAGTAAGATAGCAGGCGGGAGGCGGGAGGCGAGGATAAAAGGTTGAAGAACGAAGAGTTGGTGCAGTCAAAAACTCAGGAGGCAGAATTGGGGCAGAGAGGGCTGGGGAAGCAGGGGAGGCAGAGGGAGCAACGGGAGTTGGGAAGTAGAAGGGGCTAGGGAGGCAGAGGGGGCTAGGGGGGCAGAATTGAGGCAAAACTCAAAGCTCAGTTTTTTGCTGACCGCTGACCGCTGACCGCTGACTGCTCATTCAAACACTATGCAGTGTTTTTTGAACGCGCTAAGGCAATAGTCTCTTTGCTTTCAGACCGCACCAGAGCGATCGGGGTGAGGGTGTTCCGAAACGATCCGGACGTGGTTTTTGGGGCTGTGAAAGGTGATAGCACTCCCAAGAAGACTCTATAGCGCTTTCAGAGCAAGAGTTTATCAGCATTGATGTTCGCTGAAAATCAACCCGTCTCGGCTCATTGGCAATCACTGAGGCTGGAACGCGCTTGCCAAAATTCTACCCCTTCAACATTCTATGAAGTGCAAATACCTGTTTCTGCTTGCTTTTTCTGTGTGGCTGGCTGGTGTCACCACTGCCATTGCAACGCCTCTCCGATCAGCTAATCAATTTAACATGGCGGCTCGCTTCACGCCTGACCAGTCCACCACCGCGCTTGATACCTATCGCAACTGCCAAACTGCTAGTCCAGCCGTTGTTACGGTTTATGCAGGCAATGAAACGGGGTCGGGCAGCATCGTCGGTTCAAAAGGCTTGATTGTTACCAGTAATCATGTCGTCAACGATCGCGCAGGCAATCAGCCAGTTCTGGCTCAAATGATTGATGGCAGGCAGTATCAGGGACAGGTGATCAAAACGGATACTCGCAATGATCTGGCGCTGATTCAACTGCACACTCAAGAGCAGTTTCCCACTGTACCGTTGGCACAGGTGAACGAGATTCAGCTTGGTCAGTCGGTTTGTGCGATCGGGAGTCCCTACGGTCGTCCTGGTGTTTTAAGTGAGGGCGTTCTTAGCCTGGTCAGAAGCAATGGAGATTTACAGGCAAAAATCCGTCTCTATCCCGGCAATTCGGGGGGACCGCTACTCGATCCTCAAGGGGCATTGATTGGCGTCAACCGAGCCATTTTAGAATCACCAGCGGGCAGAAATACAGGCATCAGCTTTGCCACCAGTGTGCAGGCAGTGAGAAACTTAATGGGTTTAAGCAATGCTACGCTGTCGCCTAGTTTAGTGACAAGGCAGAGTGTGACAAAACAGAGCCCGCCTGATGATCAGCTCTTTACCGTCCCTGACGCGACGTTTGCAGTGATGGAACAGGCTAAGGCACGGTCTACTCAGCCGACACTGCCAGCAGCAACCTTCCCATTCTCAAGCAAAGCGGCAAGCCCTCCGGCTCGTGGCTTGACAGTAGCAAGAGGACGATTAGGCATTACGATGGATACGCAAAACTTAGTGGTACAGCAGGTACAGACGGGTTCGGCAGCGTTTTTAGGCGGCTTTCGACCGGGCGATCGCTTATTGGCAATCAACGGCAAACAACTTGGTGGTTTCTCAGAATTGCAGACCTTTCTTCAGCAGCAACCAAGTACGGCAATCTTTACGCTCGATCGCCAGCAGCAACAAACCAATGTGCAGGTAAATTTTTAACTAGAGGTCTGGTTGAAATATTTAGTTGGAACAGACACGATCGACACTGCGTCATGCTTGCAATACTTCTTACAAAAACATGCCTCACGACGGATATAAGCGGATCGGGTTTGCAGGGATGAGTCATTGCA
>JBBSHC010000497.1:0-3784 GCA_038253425.1 Leptolyngbyales cyanobacterium
GACGCCCAGTTGGTAAAGCCAGTGAGCTTTCGGTGGTGCAGCGAATCATCAAGCAACGTCAGATCCACACGATTTGCGAAGATGGACGCTGTCCGAACCGGGGTGAGTGTTACGCCCAAAAGACAGCGACTTTTTTGTTGATGGGTCCAACCTGTACGCGATCGTGCGGCTTTTGCCAGGTTGATAAAGGGCATGCACCCATGCCGCTTGATCCAGAGGAACCGCAGAAAGTAGCAGAATCTGTACAGCTACTCGGCTTGCAATACGTGGTGCTGACCTCTGTAGCGCGGGATGACTTGCCCGATCAGGGAGCAGGATGGTTTGCTCAGACAATTGACCACATTCATCAACTTAACCCAGCTACCCAGGTGGAAGTGCTGACGCCTGACTTCTGGGGCGGACGGGATGGTGACCGCCCAGAAAGCCAGCAACAGAGACGGATTGCGACTGTTGTGAAGGCTCAACCTGTCTGCTACAACCACAACATTGAAACGGTGCGGCGCTTACAGGGTCCGGTACGGCGGGGTGCGAAGTACGAGCGATCGCTCCGCGTCTTAGCAGTGGTCAAACAGCTTGCTCCGACCCTTCCTACTAAGTCAGGATTAATGTTAGGGCACGGCGAGACCGAGGTAGAAGTGATGGAGACGCTGGCAGACTTGCGATCGATCGGCTGCGATCGGCTGACGCTTGGTCAGTACATGCGCCCATCCTTAGAGCATTTACCCGTACAAAAATACTGGACACCGTTAGAGTTTGAGCAGTTAGGAGAGAAGGCACGGGCGATGGGCTTTACGCATGTGCGATCGGGTCCCTTAGTGCGTAGCTCTTACCATGCTGGCGAAGCCTCCTAGCAAAAACCCTGCAAAAGAAAGAGGAGCCAGGTGGCTGAGAGACGTTAAGATTTTTCCAGCGACATTACTAAGGTCGGCAAACTTTGGTATGTCTTAAAAAGTCAACCTATAAGGACTCTTACTATGGCTACTCAGGCTAAAAAAGTCGGTCCTCCAGTTACCAAAACAGGCAATCCTCCCTATCCTTTTCGTACTTTCTGGGCGCTCCTCTTGCTAGGAGTCAACTTTTTCGTTGCTGCGCTTTACGCGGGCTACCTGAATATTTAGCGCCTTCTAGCCTGTGGTCTGTAGTCGTTGATTCGTGGTTTATGAACCAGGAATCAGGTTGGAGATGGGCTATGCCTGCTCCTGCTGGATTACAGACCATAGATCAGAGCATAATCACGTAATCACAGAGATCGGTTAGATTCTGTCTCTCCTGGTGCTTACTTTAGCCCGTAATTATTCTGCTCAAAGCGTGCCTCTGAAGATGCCTTGAGGACGAAACAGCAAAACAAGCACCATCACCGCAAGTGCCACTCCCAGCTTATATTCCGATGGTAACCAATAGGTGCTGACCTCTTGAGCAACGCCGATGACAAGCGCCCCCACGATCGCGCCATAGGGGTTACCAATGCCACCTAAAATGACGGCAGCAAATAAGGGCAAGATCAAAAACCAGCCCATGTTGGGGCGCACCGCTTCTACTAAGCCCAACATACTGCCGCCCAGGGCTGTAAAGCCGCCTGCAATAATCCAGGTCCACAGCACAACCCGATCGACATTGATGCCTGTGACGCGCGCCAGGTCGATATCATCCGCCACTGCTCGCATGGCTTTACCAATCCGTGTCTTTTGCAGCAGGTAATGTAAAGCCGCGATCGCTAAGACTGCAAGCACCGTAACCACAATATCGTAGTAAGCAATGCGGAGTCCAAAAAGTGGAATGGCTTCGGAAACAGGCAGATTATAGCTCTGATTGCCGCCACCCCAAACCAGAATAATGCCATTGCGAAGAAAGAGCGCCAGCCCGATCGAAATGATGATCAGTGTGGTTGAGCTTGCCCGACGAGCGCGCATCGACGACCAAATTAGCGTTTCGCTTAGCAATACGCCTAAAATCGTCAAACCTGCCCCTACTACCATTGAGAACCAAATATTCAGCCCAGCAGCGTTGACCATGAGCGTTAGGTAAGCACCGAGAGTCATAAAATCGCCGTGGGCAAAGTTAGAAAGGCGTAGGATGCCGTAGGTCAGGGTTAACCCGATCGACGCCAGCGCAATAATGCTGCCGACCGCCAAGCCATTCACTACCAGTTGCGCGAGTTGCGCGAGTTGAGGGTCCATTGCAAACCATCGATGCTATCGCTTTGATTGTCCAGGATAGCGACGAACTTTGGGAAGAGCGATCGGTAAAGATGTCAAGGAGCGGGTACTGAGCAAAACCCTTAAGACCCTGACATCAAACCTCTGGTGTGATGCACTAAAAGCTAAATACCCAAACGTTGATAGATTTGATCCAGGTGCTTCAGGTGATGTTGCGGATCAAAACACGACTCAATATCTGCATCAGAAAGGTACTCAGCTACACGAGCATCCTGGCTAATGAGGCGATGG
This sequence comes from Leptolyngbyales cyanobacterium, assembly GCA_038253425.1. Taxonomy (GTDB): domain Bacteria; phylum Cyanobacteriota; class Cyanobacteriia; order Leptolyngbyales; family Leptolyngbyaceae; genus Stenomitos. The sequence continues at coordinate 2,448 of JBBSHC010000497.1, forward strand.
AAATCGCCATCAGGCTGGTTCCAAACTTGATGAGCACAGGACTGCACCACCGTATACGCATCTTCGCGGCTCATACCTTTTTCCACCAGTGTTAGCAGCACACGTTGACTGAAAACCACGCCGCCATAAACATTCATGTTGTGCGCCATGTTTTCGGGATACACCAGCAGGTGCTTCACCAAATCGGTGGCTTCAACCAGCATGAAATGGGTCAATATGCAGGCGTCTGGTAGGATAACGCGCTCTGCTGAGCTATGAGAAATATCCCGCTCGTGCCAAAGTGCCACATTTTCTAAAGCTGTCCCCGCATGGTTACGAACGACTCTTGCCATACCTGTCAGGCGTTCGGAGCGGATGGGATTACGCTTATGTGGCATCGCCGACGAACCTTTTTGCCCTTTGGAGAAAAATTCTTCAACTTCCAGGACATCGGTGCGCTGAAGGTTACGAATTTCAACAGCAAACCGCTCGATCGATGCAGCAAGCAAGGCTAACGTCTGCACAAAGTCGGCATGACGATCGCGCGAAATAACCTGAGTTGAGGCGGTGTCAGGTTCTAACCCCAGCATCTGGCACGCGATCGCTTCCACCTGGGGATCAATGTTGGCATAGGTGCCCACCGCACCAGAGATTTTGCCCACTGCAATGCTGCGTTTTTGACGACAGAGGTGATCGCGGTGACGAAGCACTTCCGCCAACCAGCCAGCCAGCTTAAAGCCAAAGGTGATCGGTTCCGCATGAATGCCATGAGACCGACCAATCATTACAGTGGTACGGTGCTGTTGTGCCTGATAGCGAATCGCTTGGATGAGCGCTTCTAGCTGTGACATCAACACGTCCAGGCTGGCAACTAATTGCAAGGCCAGTGCAGTATCCAGCACATCAGAACTGGTCAGCCCAAGATGGATGTATCGTCCAGCATCACCCACGTATTCATTAACATTCGTCAGAAAAGCAATCATGTCGTGGCGCACTTCCGCCTCGATTTCCAACACTCGCTTCGGGTCAAAATTTGCCTTTGCCTTAATTTCTTCGACGGCAGCGGCTGGTATGTTGCCTAGTTCAGACTGGGCTTCGCAGACGGCAATTTCAACTTGCAGCCATGTCTTTAGTTTGTAAGTTTCGGTCCACAAATTGCCCATTTCGGGCAGAGTATAACGCTCAATCAAGGTTCGTGTCGCACAGCACAACGGTCTTATTGTACAACTGCCCACTAGAGGATGGCGCGATCGCAGCCAGCGACCTGATCAAAGCACATCATCCAGACCAAAGGGACCTTTGCAAAATGTCATCTATCTCAGGGCATAAACTGGATATTTTAGAAACGGGTACTTGAA
>JBBSHC010000498.1:0-3783 GCA_038253425.1 Leptolyngbyales cyanobacterium
CAAAGGAGCAAGCCTCATGGAGTTGATGATTGAAGATCTGATGGAGCAGTTAATCGAAATGGGTGGCTCCGACCTACACTTAACGGCTGGTCTTCCCCCCTACTTTCGTATTAGCGGTCACTTACAACCGATCGGCGACCAATCCCTCACTGCTGAAGAATGCCAGCGGCTGATTTTCAGTATGCTCAACAACACTCAGCGTAAAAACCTGGAGCAAAACTGGGAACTGGACTGTTCCTATGGGGTACGTGGGTTGGCACGTTTTCGTGTCAACGTCTACAAAGATCGGGGAACATATGCAGCCTGCCTAAGAGCGCTTAGCTCGAAAATCCCCAACTTTGACAAACTCGGTCTCCCCGACGTAGTAAGGGAAATGACCGAAAAACCCAGGGGGCTCATTCTAGTGACGGGACCAACGGGTTCTGGCAAAACCACCACCCTGGCTGCCATGATCGACCTGATCAACCGCACCCGGGCAGAAAATATTTTGACGATCGAGGATCCGATCGAATTCGTTTATGAGCCCATCAAAAGTCTGGTGCACCAGCGACAGCTAGGCGAAGATACAAAAAGCTTTGCTAATGCGCTGAGAGCGGCTCTACGTGAAGATCCAGACATTGTTCTGGTAGGTGAGATGCGCGACTTAGAAACCATTGCCCTGGCAATTTCAGCGGCAGAAACTGGGCACCTTGTCTTTGGCACTCTACACACTAGCTCAGCCTCGCAAACCGTTGATCGCATGATTGACGTGTTTCCAGCAGAGCGCCAAACCCAGGTAAGAGTTCAGCTTTCTAACTCGCTAGTAGCAGTCTTCAGCCAAACGCTAGTATCGAAAAAGAATCCTAAACCCGGTGAATACGGTCGGATCATGGCTCAGGAGATCATGATCATTACACCCGCTATTTCTAACCTGATCCGCGAGGGCAAAACAGCCCAAATCTATTCTGCAATTCAAACTGGCGGTAAGTTAGGTATGCAGACCCTCGAAAAAGTTCTTGCGGACCAATACAAAGCGGGTCTAATTACCTTTGAAGCCGCCATGTCAAAGACCTCTCGACCCGATGAACTCCAGCGCCTGATTGGTGGTGCGACTGCGGGCGTTGCACCAACAGGAGCAGTGAAGCGCTAGGGAAAGAGAACACTAGGAAAAGTTCAAGTGCGATCGGCTCATAAGCAACCCAGCACTAAAAGCTCTATTTATTTGGTTGCAGTTGCTCTGTTAGCTGATCACGCTTGAGACGTTACAACTAGTTACACTTTGAGTTAGTTTCGTTTCATTGTGCATGATAGAAGAGTTACGCGCGGAATCATAAGTCTCGTTATCTGCAACTCCTGACCAGTCTATTGAGTGTCAGGGGTACTTAAATTTTTCGGCTCATTCGTTTTTCCATTCCGGTACCCGCTATGCCTACCTTTGTTGCTCGTGTCCAAGACGTTAAAGGGAACGCTAAAAAAGAGAAAATCGTTGCTGAAACCATTAGCGATGCACGTGTCGCCCTGCGAGAAAGAGGTCTGTTTGTTCAAGACCTGAAGCAGGACCAGGGCCTTGCCATGAACTTCGACATGAAGAAGTTTAAAACTTCCATGACGAAGGTCTCTGTCAAAGATAAGGCTGTGTTTTCGCGCCAGTTTGCTGTGCTAGTAAATGCGGGTGTGGCTATGGTCAGGGGCCTCGGTGTTTTATCCGAGCAATGCACTAACCCTAAGCTCAAAGCAGCGCTGTTAGATATCAGTGCTGACGTGCAACAGGGGATGAACCTCTCGGATGCGATGCGAAAACATCCTGGCTGCTTTGATAACCTGTATGTCGCCATGGTTCAGGCAGGCGAGGTCGGTGGGGTGCTGGATGAAGTGCTAAACCGTCTGGCAAAGCTGCTGGAAGATGTCGCACGTTTACAGAACCAGATCAAAGCAGCACTTTCTTATCCCGTAGTAGTAGGCATATTGGCGACGATCATCTTCATCGCTATGACTGTGTTTTTGCTACCCGTCTTTGCGAACATTTTTAAGGATATTGGGGTCGAGTTGCCGCTGTTTACGAGGGTAATGTTATCGATTAGTGCGTTTCTACGCAGCCCGAATGTTTTGATTCTCATTATCCTGATTCCTGTCTGTAGCTTCGCGTACAACCAATACTACAAAACACGAGTTGGGCGTGAAACGATGGACCGTTTTGCTTTGAAAGTGCCCCTTTTTGGTGATTTGATTCAAAAGACTGCCACTGCTCGCTTTTGCCGCACGTTTGGGTCATTGACACGCTCTGGTGTACCGATTCTGACGTGCTTGGAGATTGTACGCGACACAGCAGGGAATCAAATTATTGCAAATGCAGTTGACGAGGCGCGACGCGAGATTCAGACGGGCGGTATGATTAGCATCGCCTTACAACGGGAACAGGTCTTCCCACTGATGGCTATTCAAATGATTAGCATTGGTGAAGAAACGGGTGAAATCGACCAGATGCTGATGAAGGTTGCAGATTTCTATGAAGACGAGGTGGAGCAGGCTGTGAAAGCGCTGACCAGTATCATGGAACCGATCATGATTCTATTCTTGGGCGGTATGGTTGGTTCGATTTTGCTGTCAATGTATTTACCAATGTTTGCGGTCTTCGAGAAGCTAGGCTAATCTTACGATTCCGCACGACTACTGCTTGTTAAACGACCCTCTGCTGAATCATAGTGGAGGGTTTGCTGTAAAGGTGACAGCGTGACGTTCTTTGTAGAATTAAAGGCAATGATCTGGATCTTCCAGGATTACTTCCAGGATTAAAAAAGAAACGCCTTTTTGTTTCCATCACATCGTTGTGGGAATCACACACACCATGCTTTAGCGTGGATGGGTAGCCTCGCGTTTGCTGTTTGAATGGTGGATGACCTATGGCTGTTAAACAAGCTCATTACGAATGGGTGTTGGCTGAGTGCTGTGATGCGCTAGGCGCGATCGCGCTGCTAAAACAGTACCGACCATATCTGGAAATGCTTCCTAGTATGCGTCGTCCTGACGAGAGCCTGATTACCATTCCATTGCCGATTGTTAAACTTCGGCAGACTAGTGCATTGGGTGGGGCAGGACCATCAGGCGTGAGCGAAGCGCTCTGTTTGCCTTGCGATTTGGCTCTGCTGATGTGTGATCCAGAATGGAAAATCAAAACTGGCGTAGAAATTTTTGTTTTTATCCACCGACCGCAAGAAGACTTTTCTGCTTTGCTGGGTCGATGGCGGCAGACGCAAGTATTGCTTAGTCGCGGTTACGAGTGGGATTTACCGTTGCGGTACAAGCATATTTTGAATGAGGGCGCTGAGAAAACGCACGCTTTGTTTGTTGTCTTTGACGAAACACCAGCGCGAATTAAGCGGGGGCTTAGTGGTGCTTGCTTACCGTTTGTGGTGCAAGCGATCGAAGCTGAGCCTGAGATGGAAGCGGCATCTGACCCAGCAGGAACGGAGGTACTATCCGGTGATGATCGCGGGTTGGATGAAGGTTGAGTGTGTGTAAAAACTGGCTGGACGTGCTTGTTCTTTTTGCCTATGAGTCAGAGGTTTCAGTGCGATCGGGGTTAGTCGTTTGATTGGGGGCGGCTTCCGTGCTGGGTAGATAAGCGTTTGCGTCCCCGAAGGTATTGGGCCAGGGCTGCGTCGATTCTGCTCTCAGCGCCTCCGAGTGAGATGAAGCGGCTTGCAAAGCTTCGATCGCCAGGACGGGCGGCACAAAAGCGACACTTCCTACACCCTCTAGTGCCTGCAATGCCTCTGTTGCTGACTGGTAGCGTTTTCTAAAATC
>JBBSHC010000499.1:0-3780 GCA_038253425.1 Leptolyngbyales cyanobacterium
ATTACAGCGCGATCGACACCCTTTCTAAAGAAGCGCGCGAAAAACTGGCGGCCGTTCAACCGCTCACGGTGGGGCAAGCAACGCGGATCGGCGGCGTCAATCCTGCCGACATCAATGCACTACTCGTTTATCTCGAAGTTCAAGCCCGTCAGCAGTCTAAGGTGGGTGTGCTTGTAGATGGATGAATATCGCTCACAAAACTTACGAACAGATAAATGATTGCGCTCAGTTTATTTGCCTGGCACTCCTGTAAATGAAGCGCAGTGAGCTTGTTTGAGCGCGTTTGGCTTCAGCAAATATCAAGGTTGTGCAAAGCCTGCTGACTTTATCTGACAAGTGGGTACATTAGATAGAGGTTTGTACTGTCCTTGTGAAGCAACTCGCATCCATCTAAAGGTAGAAAAACTATGAGCAGAAGCAAAAACGGCTCTCTTGTGACCTTGGTCTTAGTCTGTAGTACCGTTGGTGTGGTTTTTGGCGGCACTGCGAGCTGGGCTGATAGCAACAGTTGTTTGCAAGACGCCAGCCCCTCTGCTCAATGCTTAACCAAAAGCCCCGCAATCCGAACGGTTGAGGGCATGAGCGTTGGCTTAGTTGCAGGCTTAGGAGCAGCGTTGGGAGCGGCTTGGCAGGCAAAACGAAAGGGTTAAGAAGGTCTAAGGATGGTTCTTGAAGGCTGGTCAGGGCTGAGGGGCTAGAGGTGCCTTTTAATTTTTAGAACGATCGCCCTTCCCTGACGAGCCTCGTCCTGATGTCGAGTTTGCGCTTGCATCGCGTGAACGGGCAGGTGGTTCGGGGGGCAAGGCTTGAAGTTGCTGCCGTCCATTACGAATGACTCGCATCATTTCGCTGAGTTGCAGTTCCATCTCTTTCAAAACCCGATCAGCGTACTCGTCTGCTCCTGCCTGGATTGCTTCACATTCAGCGATCGCCAACCGTTGCATTTCCTCCAGATCTTGTTGAGCTTGACGGCGCATCCGCTCGATTTCGGCGATCGTTTGTGCTTCGGCCGCCTCACATTCCTGTTGCACCTGTTGCCGAATCTGCTGCGCTTCAAGTTCAGCCTGCCGCAGAATCCCCATCTCGTTCAAAATTTGAGCCGCTCGGCGTTCTGCATTTTCAACCATTTCTTGTGCGTACTCTTCAGCGTGCTGAAAAAGCTCATCTTTTTGCCGCACGATCGCATCTGCCTCGTGAAATGCTTCTGGCAAGCTTAGCCGTACCAGGTCGAGCTGTTCGAGCAATTGTTCCTCGTCAACCCAAGTCCAGCGCGTCATCGGTACACGCGGGCTGTCGAGAATTATTTCTTCCAGACGGTTCAGCTCTCGCTGAATGTCTACATTTCCTGCTCGTGAGGCATCTCCACGACTGGTTCCATTTTGGGAAGATCCTGCGTTGGCGCTAAATCCGTGGTCTGGGCTGAGGCTAGATGAGTCTTGGCGAAGCATTTGTAGATATCTATGGCGACATGTTTTGGAACAAGATGATCAATCGGACCACCAAACCTGGCGACTTCCTTCACTAAGCTACTGCTCAAAAAGCTGTACTCATTCGACGTTGCCAAAAAAACTGTTTCAATTTGATCAGAGAGGGTTTTATTAGTATGAGCCATTTGCAGCTCCATCTCAAAATCCGAGAGTACTCTTAACCCTCGAAGCAAGGCTGTAGCCTGTCGCATCTTGGCATAATTTACCGTTAATCCATCAAAGCTATCAACTTCAAGATTAGAGAGATGCTGAGTCGCCAAACGAATCTGAGCCAGCCGTTGCGGTATGGTAAAGAGCGGGGTTTTGCTAGGGTTACGTAACACCGCTACAATTACTTGGTCAAAGAGTTTACAGCCTCTCTCAATAATGTCAAGGTGACCCAGTGTCACAGGATCGAAGCTGCCAGGATAAATCGCAAGCACGTGCAGTGACCAAAGCTACTGAGGCGATTATAAAAGCAAATGCTACAGACTCAACGCCTTCTAAGGTAGCAAGTTCGTCGTCAGGCAGCATGTCTGGTTTAAGACCAGCCGGACAGGACGTGAACTGACTAAGAAGGCGGTTTTTCACAGGAACTTCACCACTGTAACAGACGAGAGCCAATGCTAAGAAAGCATGAATTAGGATGGGTGCGTATATGAGGGGAACAACCGATTGCATCAGATTCATGCATCAGACTCATCGACTGATAGCCTGATGTCTTCTTTGTGGCTATGTTAAGAGCGCCGGATGGCTTTGCTTGCACCGTATCTCTACTCAAATGACGGTCGTGGCTGCTTGCTATATTAAGCCTCCGCAATAAATTTACCTGCATCGAGGCTTTCGGCAGTTCAATAGAGTAAGCCAGATTTCTTGTCAGCAGTCCATCACAGCTTGATCGAGAGAGACAAAGGGGGCAGCCAGTGATTACCAGGGATGTTTTAACAGGGGGCTATCTCCCTGTTCCAGGATTGGTTGAAGAGGCAGAAGCTGCGATCGCAGCTTTTGAGCAATCGATCGCCCCTGGCGCGTGGTCGTTTCTTGACAAAGCGACGATTATTGCTGACATGCGAGCGCGGATACATGATCCGTTTCAAGTCAATCAGGGTGGTCAACCGTTCTGTGGTCCGGCTGCTGTTTTGTTTACCCTGCTATGCAAACAACCGCTCCGCTATGTCGAGATGTGCCAAAGCCTCTTCTTGATTGGTGGCTTTCAAGGCTACAACCACTACGTCGTTTCCTCAGAGCGTTTGCGACAAGATAGTCATGGCAACCTGCAAATGGGGCAAGCAGATTGGATGATGTTGGCAACGTTGCGGGAGGCGGAGAATCTGATTTTTCCAGTTGAACCGAATGCGCCTGACCTCATTCGTAATCTGGCAGGTATGACCAAATCGTGGGAGATGAAAGGCTGGGTGCAGGAGATTCTTGGCTACAAAACGGTTCACTACAACCACGCTTATCTGATGAATGATATTAGCGCGATGCAAGAGGCGGCAATGGCAATTGAGGCAGGTGGTGTTGCGTTTGCGTTAATCACAGCCGAGGGTATGCTGGAAAATACGCCCCCATTGGTGCCCTTTCCCAGCCATTGGATTGCCTTATTGGGAAACATCTCTGTGCAAGGCAATCCGGTGACCTTTGATCTTTACACCTGGTCAAAGCAATTGCGCCTGACAATGGATTCCGGATCGTTGAAGAAATATCTTTGGGCAACGGTGACGGGCACACCGTAAAACTGTCTCCTGTTTAAGACGCTAGACATGGCAATATTGGCTTCAATCCGTTTGAAGCCTGATCGAATAGGATGCCAAGAATGTCATAGCTTGTAGCAGTCAAGAGCCAGAGATCTGCTAAAAACAAGTAGCTGAAAACTGACGGCTAGACGCTAATCGTCGATCGCTAAGCCAACGGAGTGCCGTTATTTTTGGCAAGCTCTTACAGCATTTCAGTCTCAATTTTTAGACTGCCAGCATAAACAGAGCCATCAAAACCATCAATGCTTTTTTGGTATTGAAACAGTTGGGCTGAGCCGTACTTGTCGTCTGCCTTTACCTTGCCGTAATCAAACTCGAAAATGCGGTACTTCAAACCGTTCACTTCAAGGTAATACTCGTTTTTTTGAGTATGTAGTGTGCCAGTTTGGCGATCGAGGCTCATCAGCATGGTATCTCCTGTTAGGGTTTCAGCCCTACCTCTACTCTACCCTCGCAACACCATTCTCAAAAAATGTAAAGATTGTTGACAGATCGTAACGAAACCGTTACATTTATTTACATAAAGCAATAAAGGCGGAAACCACTATGTACACTAC
>JBBSHC010000500.1:0-3766 GCA_038253425.1 Leptolyngbyales cyanobacterium
GCCGCCGTTTCTGCGCCGTAGGTGTTGTGTCCCCAATAGACCTGATTCATGTACATTTCAAAAATCTGGTCTTTGGAAAAAATCTGCTCTAGCCGTAGCGCCAGTACCGATTCGGCAATCTTGCGGCTAAAGGCACGTTTGGGCGTGAGAAACAGGTTTTTGACCAACTGCATGGTCAAGGTTGAGCCGCCCTCAACCGTTTCACCGTTGTGCCAGTTTGCGAGGAAGGCACGGAGGATGGCGCTGGGGTTAACGCCGTGATGTGAATAGAAGTAGCTATCTTCTGTTGCCAATACTGCTCGCTTTAGATCGGGTGCGATTTTGTCCAGCGGTACGACTTCTCGGTTTGCCTCACCGTGGATGCTCGTCAGCAGTTTGCCTTTCACGTCATAGATGTGCGTCGTTTCGCTAGGGACATAGCTGCGGAGGATGCGGACATCGGGCAAATTGCGGAAGCTGATGGCTAAGCCTACCAGCCCGCCAGCCACGACAGAACTGGTCAGCATCGTCATGCCAAGAACCATACCGCCCGTCACTTTGCCGACCGTTTTGACAGCCTGGTAGATGGTTTCGGGAGTGCCGGGTTGTTTACGTTGGTGTAGGGTGTTGGACGCCACGACGACTTTAGATCCTTACAAAAATTGAACGGACTGGTTCTGGTACAGGTGAGGCTGTTTGACGGAATGCCTTGATCCACTCTTCACAGCTTAAGCGAGACAATCAGTATTGCTTTAGCAGCAAGGTTAACATCATTAACGCGGGTCGGATGACAAACAAGTTAGATTTTAGATGAACGATCGGTTGCTGCTCGATCGCACTCATACTTTTGACTACTACCCAAAAACAGCCATCATCTAAAAATAGTGCCGTTTTAACGCTGCAATATAGTAGTCTGTCCCTTACGTAGCGAAGCTCTTACCTGGCGAAGGTTGGCTTAGTGTAGCGAATTCGTACGTCCATCTGCAAACCTGTTTGACTGTGTTTTTAGTCCCTTGCCGAACATGACATCACCCCACTCCTGGTTACGACGCGGCATCAGCGAAATTTTTCCAGATCACGTTGAGGCTACGATCGCCGACGAAAACCTGGAACAGCGGTTGCTTCAGAGCGACAAACCGTTGCGCGTCAAACTGGGTATTGATCCAACGGGCGCAGAGATTCATCTGGGGCACAGCATTCCGGTACGCAAGCTGCGATCGTTCCAGGATGCTGGACACACTGCTGTTTTGATTATTGGTGATTTCACCGCTCGTATTGGTGATCCGACCGGAAAATCTGAGGTGCGCCGTCAACTAACCGAGGCTGATGTACACGCCAACGCTCAGACTTATTTAGATCAGGTGCGTCCGATTCTAGATTTTGAGACACCGGGACGTTTGGAAATTCGCTACAACTCAGAGTGGTTATCCAGCCTGGATTTAAGCAAGATTTTGTCACTGCTGGCGACCATGACTGTGGGGCAAATGCTGGCAAAAGAAGGCTTTGCCGATCGCTACGACAAAGGCAACCCGATTTACCTGCACGAATTTCTCTATCCGCTGATGCAGGGCTATGATTCAGTTGCAGTGGAAGCGGATGTCGAACTGGGCGGCACCGATCAAAAGTTCAACATTGCAGTTGGTCGTGATCTGCAACGTCAGTTTGGGTTGCGTCCCCAGTTTGGGCTATTGGTGCCCATTCTACTGGGTACAGATGGCATCCAAAAAATGTCAAAATCCCTCAACAACTATGTGGCGTTGTCAGAAGACCCGTTGAGCATGTACTCCAAGCTGGAGAAAACGCCCGACACTCTGCTGAAGTCGTATTTTGAACTGCTAACTGACCTTCCGATCGACCGACTACCCGAAAATCCACGCGAGGCACAGAAGTTACTGGCGTTAACGATCGTCACGCAATACCACGGTGAAGCTGCCGCAAAGCAAGCCCAGCAAGACGCGATCGCATTAGTGCAAGGCAACACGGCTCAAGCTGATACGGTTCCTGAATTCTCTCTGGCATCAGTACAGTTTCCTGCCAAGCTGTTTTTTCTCGTCAGTGCCAGCGGCTTGTGCAAAAGTAGCTCCGATGCGCGTCGGCAACTTCAAGGCGGTGCTGTCAAGCTCGATGGTGAGAAAGTCGATCAGGTCGATCGCACCTTCGATTCCCCCGCTGATCTGATCGGTAAAGTCTTGCAACTCGGCAAGAACAAATTTATCCGGTTTACTTCTTAAATTGAGGTTCTTTAAGCATGATGCGAGAGCTGATTGAAAACTTAGGGGATTTTGATCTTTTGCTTACTTCATACCATTTCAAACAGCTTTTGCGACAGAGAAGGCATCCAAGATGAGAACGGAACCTGTGCTGAAAGCGCCCACGTCAGGCTTTAAATGAGACAAGGCTGGCTGGCTTGCCTACGTTGGTTCTAAGGCGTTGATTCTGGGCATACTGAAGCGGGTTCAAGGTCGTGTTTGTTCGTTGCTTCGTCTCATGAACCATTGAAGGGTTTGTGAAGCCAGCGGAATAGGGCATCAGGCTTTGAAGTTATGGATGACTATTGCGTAGTTATTAGCGGTTCGTTCAACACCAGCAATCTTTATGTTTCGCCTTACTCAGTCCGCGTTTGACATTCTCAAAACCGAAATTTTGCGGTGTACTGCCGCTGATCTTGTCGGGCAGGTGCAGCGAGATATTGCCCTCCGTCGGTTAGAAAAGCTTCGTGCCCAACCCGGTGCGCCCTTAGCGTTGGAAGAGTTGCGAGAGACGATCGTGGATCTGTTTCCCAACTTTAGCGAGACTGTGCTGAAAACCGCCGATCGCGCCAATCGTCCCTCTACTGCTAAACATCACATCAACCTCGCAGCAGTACTGGTCGCTGGCGTTGCCGGACTCGCCGGAGGGCTTTGGGTGCTTAACTTGCCGTATCCGCCGATTCGCTGGACGGTTGCACGCGTGGCACCAATGGTCTTACTGCCGAGCTTCATCAGCATGGATAAGCACTATCGACAGGCGATCGCCGCAACAGAACAGGCGGATCAACTAGTCAACCAGGCAACCAGTGCTGCTGATCTAGACCTGGGCACCACCAAAGTTAACACCGCCCAAACAAGTCTGGATGCTTTACCCGTTTGGTTCTTAGGCTATTACCCTCAGGCATACTGCCAGTGGTCTCAATGCACCTGGCGCTTTACGCTGGATGAATTTCAGAGTGCCCGTAAAGAAGTCGCTCGGATGGATGCCAAGCTGTTTCAGGAAAAGAATGCCCAAACGCAGCTCAATCAAGCTGAGCAAGCACTTGGCAATGCGAAGCAGCAGTATCAAGAAGCACCTAACGCTGCCGAGAAGCAAGACGCGATCGCTCAGTGGCAGCAAGCGATCGACCTGTTTCACCAGATCCCCGCACAAACATTGGCAGACCGACTGGCGCAACCAAAGCTCACTGCGTACGATCGCGACTTTCAGCAGGTAGTCGGCTTTGCTGCTGGCAGCGCTCGGACGGGTAGCTTGACTCAAGCGGCTCAAGCCTTTGCAACCAAGGCGCAACAGTTCTCCGCAGGCACTGCCCATACAGCCGATGAATGGGCAGAAGTGCAGAACTTATGGCAAACGGCGATCGAGCGATTAAACAAGGTTGAGGACAACGCACCCGACTACAACAAGTCACAAATGCTGCTGGCAGATTACAACGCTAAACTAGCTAGGGTTCGCATTCGTTTGAAGGAGGAGCAAGCATCTGTACAGGCATATAAAGAAGCCCAACAGCGGCGCAATAATCTGTTTGACTCCATCC
>JBBSHC010000501.1:0-3761 GCA_038253425.1 Leptolyngbyales cyanobacterium
AAACAATCTTCTGGAACAAAGCTGGAACAAACAGTTTTGACTAAGGGCACCCGTCAGATCGTCATGCGCGATCGACGGAATGGTCATGGCTAAAGCATTCATGGTCTAGCTGAAGATGCCCAAGCACTAGTCATCTTACTTGTAGCTTATTGTAACGTGGGCGCGAGACAACATTTATCAGCAACGGCGTTAGCCATTGAACCCCTCCCACAACAGCAATGGAAAAAACAGAAAGGGAGCATATCAGCAATGCGTACGTTGCTGGTTGGCAGAGTGTCGATCAAATCACCAAAAGGCTCCTTGATTTTAACTGTTCGATAGAAAAGCCTGATATATCCTACCCAATAAGCAAATTAAACCAAAACAGTGGTGATTAAAGCGGCTAGAGTGCCCTATTTAAACTATAAAGAAATATGTACTGCTGGAGGAGGATGTGGCTGAAACTATTCTGCCTGTATCAAACCTATAGATCTTTTGAATGCCATTGCTAGTCCGAGACAAGATGGGATCAACCCAAACGATGTCAATTTTAAAAGCGATTTTACTGTTTTGTAGGCTCCTGTGGCTGCTACTGGTTAACCTATACACCGCCAGTCGTTTTTCTGATATTGCACCTCTTTACTAGCGACTTTGCTCCCCGTTGAGGTGAACTGACCTGTTACGTTTTAGACTGCTATCTGTTTTGGAAAGTGCTGCGAATTTGTTCACATCGTTTGATTCACATCACGTTTTTACGGCTAAAGAGATGAGGAGTGAATGGTTAAGTCAAGAATGCCTCGATCGCAGCGTTTAGCCTGGTTAGAGGGAATCCGCATTTTTGCGGCTGTATTGCTGCTGCTGTATCACGCTCAACTGCTGTTTACCGGGTATGCGTATACGCCCCAACCAACTGGACTAGCGGATAATTTGCGTCAGATCATCGCGCCTGTTGAGGGAGCCGCTGATTCGGGTTTGCTCGTTCGCCTGCTGAGTATTCCAGCCTGGTTTGGGTTTCAGTTTGTGGATGTGTTCGTTCTGATCAGTGGGTTTAGCCTGGTCTTGTCCTTGAAAGGTAAACCGCTTGAGGTTGGCAGCTTCCTTAAACGTCGAGTTTCACGAATTCTATGGCCTTTTTGGACAGTGGCGTGGCTGTCGTATCCCGTTTTGTGGGCGATCGGCGTTGCTACTAGCAGCTATGTGCCGAATCTGTGGCACACGTTTGCAGGAGTGACGTTTCCTTTGCTGTTTGATTACAGCGGTGAGTTGTTGTTAGCCACGAGTGGTCCCTGGTGGTTTGTGCCGCTCATTCTTAGCTTTGCGGTGATCTTTCCTTTTCTTTGGGGGCTGTTAGAGCGGTGGGGATCGGCGAATCTTTTGCTAATCAGTACGCTGTTAACGGTGGCATATCGGGTGTTGGCGGTTTACCAATTTGAGGGGCATCCAACTTACGTCATTCTCGATACGCCGTCTGACTGGCATCCGTTCCTCATCTTTCTCTCCAAGCTCAGTACTTTTGTGCTGGGTATGGTGGTAGCAAAACTTTATCTTCAGGGTAAAGGACCCGTTTTTTGGCGATCGCAGCGTGCTTTGCTGCTGGGTGTGCCGATCTATGCGATCGGTTTTGTGTGTCAGTTTTATCGAGCCGGTTGGGTTTTCGTTGATTTACTGTTGCCGATTGGTCTGACGCTCTGCTGCATGGTGCTGTTTCGGGCGATCGCACAAGTACCGTTCCTGGAGCGTGGGCTGATCTGGCTCGGTGCCCACAGTTACAGTTATTTTCTGATTCACAATTTTGTGGTCGATCGCACCATTCGGCTCGTTGTTCAGGACGACTTATTCCTCTATCAATGTCTGCTCCCGCTTATGATCATTGGTACACTCATGCTGGCGGTTTTAAGCGACTACGCGAGTCCTTTGATTCAACGGCTGGTCACAAGTTTGCTACGCGATCTGGACTATGTTTTAACCCGTACTCCGCCCCCTCAACGTCGTCATTGGAGTCCACAGGTTGGTGATCGAGTGGTTTACAAGAGTAAAACGGGCTGGACGGTCCTTCAAATCGAACAACTGCTTGACGAGCGAGCATTTTTCTTGTGTCAGATCAGTGATGGACAGCGATCGCTGTGGGTAAATGAAGAGGATTTGGAACCGACTGGAAAACCGTCTTATGCAGGGGAAGTGAGTAGAAACTCTACCTTGTTCTAAATTCTGTTTCTCAATCCTGGCGTCAGCCCTTGCTGACCAAGCATTGACACGAACCCTAATGATTGGAGGATGGCTAAAGTGAGGAAGTGGACGGGCGATCTACATAAGCTGATCTATACCCATGTTTTGCTGATTGGTGTGCCAACGATTTTTTATTACTGCTTGCGCTTGGGTGGAATGCCGCTCATTCGGATTCACATGGCGATCGCCACCTTTTTTCTGCTCAGTTCGCTCATCATTTTTTTGGAAGCCACCAACGCGCTGTTTCGACGCTTTGCCGTGAAACGCACACGCGACACTAGTAGCCGTTTAACTCAATTTAAACAGTCTGCCAAGTCAGTGCTTGGTGTGGGTGGCAGCAACTGTCTTCCGGCAACGGTTCCCTTACCGCGTTGTTCGTTTCTGGTCGCTGCCTACCTGCCTAATGAGCAAGCTATTATTCTCAATACGCTCAAGCACATTCTTAATAGCGTTCAGCGATCGGAGGCAGGGTTAGAAGTCATTTTGGCTTACAACACTCCAGTTGATTTGCCCATTGAGGATGACCTGAGACGGTTAGCGCTCATCCATCCAGAACTGCGGCTATTGCGGGTAGAGGGCAGCCACTCGAAAGCCGAGAACTTGAATGCTGCCTTGCATATTGTGACGGGTGACATCACGTGCATTTTAGATGCAGACCATCAGCCCGCCCCTGATTGCTTTGTACGAGCGTGGCGCTGGCTAGAGCATGACTATGATGTGGTGCAGGGACGCAATATCATTCGCAACCATCGTCATAGTTTGCTGACGTTAAATATCGCGATCGAGTTTGAGACGCTTTACGGTGTTAGCCATGCCGCCAAATCGTTTCTAACTGACTCCAGCATTTTTGGTGGCTCAAACGGGTATTGGCGCACGTCGGTCTTGCAGCAAATCCGCTTTAATCCAGCGATGCTCACCGAAGATATTGACGCCTCTATGCGAACGCTGCTGAGTGGCTACCGCATTCTGCACGATCGCAGCATCATTACTACGGAATTGGCTCCTGCTGATTTCAACTCTTTTTGGTTTCAACGCAAACGTTGGGCACAAGGCTGGCTCGAAGTGAGCTTTAAGTATCAACGGCGAGTCTGGAAATCTCAAAACTTTACGCTCTGGCAGAAGGTTTACTGGACTTATCTCTTGTACTTCTGCGTCCTCTATTCGCTGATTGCACTGCAAATTTTGCCGCTCATTCTCAGCCTCTTGCTTTATCAAGGCAATCTACCGCCATCGGACAATCCCTTTCTCTGGTTTAGTACGCTTATTACGTTTTCGAGCGGTATCTACCAAACGCTGGTAACGATGAAAGTGGCAGCAGTACGGTATCCCATGTTCTATTTTCTGCAACATGCCGTCATTATCTTCCTGTACACCATCTTAAAGAACATGATCGCTGTGGTCGGGCTTTACGACCATTTACACGGACACAACAAGTGGGTCGTCACCCCGCGTGGTATCAAGCAAAAGCAGAAGCGCCTTGTTTCCTTGCCCAAGCAACCACTCCTCGCGCCGACAGCAGCCGGTCTTGGTTCGCCCAAATAACCAAATAATCAGGT
>JBBSHC010000502.1:0-3757 GCA_038253425.1 Leptolyngbyales cyanobacterium
ACCTGGTTGGACGTCGTTTCGGCGGCTGAGTAGGCAACTGTACGAAGGCTGCAAGATCAATCTGACCGTTGGTGAGCTTTAATTGTAGAACTCTTGCTGCAATCCCGGACTGATCAAACTGACGCAAGTCCGATCGTTCGCTGAGACCTGCCGCGATCGAACGTACGATCGATTCGGGTAGCGCTTCCTCATTCAACTGTACCGTAGGCTTAACGAGCCGTAACTGACGCCCTGCAATTACTTCGAGACCCGATTCCACCAGAATCTTGAGCGTAGCGGGATCGTTTGCTTCCCGTAGCTCAGCCTGAAGGCGAAACCGTTGGTTGTCAAGAAACTCAATCTGAGGGTTGAGCAGCTCGTATTGTTGGGCGCGACGCTGAGAGCCTCGTTCTCCTAAAGAGATAATGCCCAAAGCTTTGAGCTGTTTTAAGACGGTGGGCGATCGCAGTGCCCGATTCACGTCGTCTTGCTTGAGCACCAGTCTTACCCCAGCTCGGAGCGGCTTTTCCAGTTGTGGTTTACCCCGACGCAATCGACGAGCATCAAGCTGAATGGGGTCAGTCTCTAGCTCTAACGCCTCCAGGCGAATGTCTTTGGTCAGAAACAGCCCCCGCCCGGCAATACGCACTCGATCGACCTTACCCTGCACAACTTGATAGCTCGGCGCATTGTCGATACGCACTTCTAGTTGCTCGACTGATTCAAATTGATCGCGAATGGCATTTTGGGCAACGCGATCGACAATAAACCCTGCTGGGGAAACCAGCGTAATCAGGCTAGAAAGAAAAATTGTCAGGAATTCCAAGGCTTACTCCTTTGTTGCAAGCCACTGTTTTAGAGTCGGCACAACCTCTTCAAGCAGAATTTCCTGTGCTGTCCGAGTTGCCCGTTGCACCACTTCAACCTTACCTTGCTGGAGCGATCGCCCAGTCACAATCCGATAAGGAATACCAATTAGATCAGCATCTTTGAATTTGACGCCTGCACGTTCGTTGCGATCGTCCAGGAGGGTTTCAATCCCGGCTTTGTTAAGGTTCTCGTACAGCATTTCGGCTGCCTGTACTTGCTCGGCTTTGGCAATATCGGGGATAACAACAATCGCTTGATAGGGTGCGATCGCGGTTGTCCAAACAATCCCGTCTTTGTCGTAGGACTGCTCAACAGCAGCTTGGGCTAAACGAGACACGCCGACCCCATAGCAGCCCATTACTAATGGCTTTTCTTCACCCTGCTCGTTGGTATAGGTTGCTCCTAGCACCTCAGAGTATTTGGTGCCTAGCTGAAAGATGTGTCCAATTTCAATTCCTCTGGCAGTTTTGAGCGCCTGAGTTAGATCATGCAGGGCGCGATCGCCAGCGGTTGCCTTCCGCACATCCACAACGATCGTTGGCAGTTCAAATTCCTTGCCCCAGTTTGCACCAACGACGTGGTAGCCCGATTCATTGGCACCCGTCGCAAAATTTGTTAGCGCGATCGCAGTTTTGTCTACCAAACGCAAGAATTTTGGTGTGACAGGGTTTACGGCTGCTTGCCCTGCTGGTAGGGGTTTGGGTGGCTTGATGTAACTGTCTTCCAGATTGGGAGCAATGTAACCTAACGGCAGTGGCTTAGTTGCCCATTGCTCCTGGGCTGCTGCATCTGGCACGGTCAAGGCTAAAACGGTCGTACCACCGTATTGCGCCGCCAGTTTGGTCAACTCATTTTGCAGCTTGACCGCGTTAACATCCTGGTCGCCCCGAATGCTAACTAGTACTAAAACGACTCTGCCGCTATCGTAAACGGCTTGATAAAGCACGTTTTTGACGATCGCGGTTGGTGAGCATTTCAGTAAACCAGCAAGTTTAGCGATCGTCTCAGTGCCAGGAGTCTCAATTTTTTCGTATGTGCTGAAGTTGGATGCTTCCACATCAGACGGCAGGGAAACGGCTTTTTCTACGTTTGCCGCATACTTACCATCGTCAGTGTAAAGAACTTCATCCTCTCCTGCTTCTGCCAGCACCATAAATTCCTGTGAGCCAGAGCCACCGATCGCGCCAGAATCAGCATCCACCGCCCGAAATGCCAGACCACATCGGGTGAGAATGTTGCAGTAAGCGATGTGCATTTTTTCGTAGGTTTGCTTTAGCGCTGCCTCATCCACATCAAAGGAATACGCGTCTTTCATGATGAATTCGCGCCCACGCATCAGACCAAAACGAGGACGAATTTCATCCCGAAATTTGGTTTGAATTTGATAAAGGTTTAACGGCAACTGACGGTAAGACCGCACCATATCACGGGCGATCGCTGTAATCACCTCTTCATGGGTTGGTCCTAAACCCATCTCGCGCTGCTGGCGATCGATGAGCGAAAACATGATGCCTTCGGCTTTGGTGTAGGTGTCCCAGCGCCCCGATTCGCGCCATAGTTCGGCAGGTTGAAGCTGGGGCAGCAAACATTCTTGTGCGCCCGCTGCATTCATCTCCTCGCGTACAATCTGCGACACTTTCTGCAAGACCCGCCACATCAGAGGCAGATAGGCATAGACGCCACCTGCAATCCGCCGGATATAGCCTGCCCGCAAGAGCAGCTTATGGCTGGGAATTTCTGCCTCTGCCGGATCTTCCCGAAGCGTCACAAAGAGCATTTGAGACAGTCGCATTGCCCAGTTCCTTTTCAGACTCACTAATCACCCTCTCAGTCTAGAGCATCCAATGCGCGCTCCCAAGACAAAATTTCGGCGTTGTTAGCGACGATCGAGCACTCTATCCAACTTCTGATCACATGGATCAAGAGTTTGTTGATGGCATCTAGAAGCGTCTCAAACGAACTGCGTCCGTGACGGGTTCGTAAAGCAAAGTATGGGCTTAAACCGCGTTAAGCTTACCTACTTTTTTAAATACAGTGGCGCAGGTTTTTCTTGAATCCGGGCTTCGATCGGTTTCACTTTTTCAATAAACGAGATCAGCGTTTTGTAATCGGGTGGTGAGGCATTGGGAATATAATCGGCTGCTTGAGCGATCGTAGGCACCGCTTCATTCATTGCCTGTTGAATGAGCTGCTGTTGATTGCGTTCCACATTGGGGCTGATTAACACCGAACCAGATGGCAGACGACGACTGGTGTGCAAAATTCTAAACTCTCGATCGCGAAACTCAGAGCGGTAACGGTCAAACTCGTCTTTAGCCAGTGCACCCACATTTACCTCTGCCTTAGCAACCCACTCTAAAACTGTTTTTGGGGTCGGTGCAATGCGAATCTCAGAAAGGGTGCTGCCATATAGTTCATACAGAGGCACATAGTAGCCAGTAGCAGAACCGGGTTGTCCCAATGCGAGACTTTTACCGTTCAAGTCAGCAAGCTTCTGAATGGGGCTACTCTTTAAAACAACCAGCACCGAACTCAGGTTATCGACGCCCTGACGCGGAAAAATCGGCAAATAGTTTGCCTTTGAGACCGCGATCGCTGTTAGTCCAGGCGGTGCAAACACCAACGCCCACTTCTGCTGTTGAATCTGTTCTACCGCTTTGATTTCGTTGTAAGCAGGCTCCAATTCAATTAACGTTTTGATGCGACTTTCCAGATAATTGATAAACCCCTCGTATTGATCTACAGAACGTCCACCCTCACCATAAGCAACCACACCGATTACGAGCTTTCCCAGCTTGTTGCTCTCAGCCGGATTAGACGCGTTACAGCCTGTGAGCAACAGCAAGGTTTGCATTAGTAGCAATCGGCGCGAGATCATTTTGGCTTACCAGTGACGAATGTTTAACTC
>JBBSHC010000503.1:0-3756 GCA_038253425.1 Leptolyngbyales cyanobacterium
CCTGCCCCCCCTGCTTCCTCTACTTCCTCTACTTCCTCTACTGCCTCCCCTGCCTCTGCCACCTCTGCCTTGCCGCTACCAAAATGCAGCGTATAGGCAAAAAAATCGAGCTTGCGACGAGCCACGATTTTGGAATCTAATTGACGGAGTGTTCCAGCAGCAGCGTTTCTGGGATTGGCAAAGAGCGCTTCGCCTGCTTGCTCTCGTTCCTGATTGATTTGCTCAAAGGACGAGAGCGGTAGAAATGCCTCACCCCGTACTTCCACGAATGGGGGTGGATTCTCCAAATTTAGCCGCAGGGGAATCGATCGAATCGCTTTTACATTTTGCGTAATCTCTTCACCGGTGATGCCATCGCCGCGCGTTGCCCCCCGCACCAGGGTGCCGTTCTCGTAGGTCAGTGCCAGGGCGTTACCGTCAATCTTCAGTTCGCAAACGTAAGCAAACGATCCCTCTGCTGCTGCCTGACCGCTAACCGCTAAAAACTGCCGTTGCCAGCGCTCTTGCCATTTTGCCAGGTCTTCATTACCAAAAGCATTCTCCAGGCTATAGAGCGGGATGTTGTGTTTGACTGAGACAAATTGGCTGGCGGCACGTGCCCCGACACGCTGGGTAGGGCTATCAGGGACAATGAGCGCTGGATAGCGGGTTTCCAGGTCTTGCAATTCGCGGTAAAGCTGGTCATACACAACATCCTCCACTGTGGGCGCATCCAGCACGTAGTACTCATAGCTGGCTTGCCAGAGCAGTTTCCGCAAATCCTGTAGGCGCTGTACAATATCTGGGTGGATTGGTTCGGCGGCAGCCATCACGATCGCTCTCAGAAAAATCAGACCTTAGTTTAACGCAGGGAAGGGTGGCACAAGTCGCTATGGCAACCGACAGCGTTTATGCTGCGTATCGGCTGGGTCTAAGCAGCCAAAAACAGAAATTTCGAGTATGCTGCGATGTAGTGTATACCCTTTAATGGAGTCTGGGTTCGACGATGAAGATCTGGTTCACCTGCTTTCTATTGTTGTTTGGAGCGACTGAGTTGCTGCAATGGGTAAAGCACGTGTCGCTGCCGTTGCCGATCTTCATTTTGGGCGGCGCATTTTTAGCAGTTGCTTCCAATTACAGCAAATTAACCCATCTTCCCTTTCATCTAGATTACGAAGAGCCGAATCAGTTGCAAGAGCCGGATCAGTTACAGAAAGAAGTTGCTGCTGCCCAAACATCACCGCTATCACCAAGCATGGGTGAAAAGAATCGGCGCGATGTACAGAGCGCGTCTTCTGGAGCCCGTCCAATCTCGTTTACTATTCGCAAGTCCCAAGTGCCGAACGATTAAGTTGCTACCGTCCCATTTTGCGTTTGAGTTCCTGTAGCTCTTCTTCGGCTTCCCAGCGGCGAAACTGCTGCTCCAGATCGCCAACATTGCTAGCCGAATTGGGAATTTGGTTCCACCCCGTACTGTTCCATTTTTGTTCGGGTGTGGGGGTTGCTGCGCGGGTTGCTTGAGCCTGTGCCACTTTTGCTTGCACTTCTTTGCGGCGTTGCTGGATCTGCTGCTGCAACTGTTGCGTTTGCTTGAGGCGCTCTTTCAACACTTCCATCTGCCCCCAACGCTGGTTGCCCTGTCGCAGCAGGCTGGCTTCATGCTCCTGAGCGGGTTCTGCCAGGTCTAGCCGTCCCGACGCTTTAGCTTTTTCGATGCGGGTGTGCCAAAGCTGAATTTCCCGCGCGATCGCCAGAATCTCGTCCTGAAGCCCCTTCTCCTGCCGTCTTAGATCGGTCATGAGGGTGAGGGTTTCTTCTTCCTGGTCGCGCAGTTTATCTTCCAGAACGAGCAGTTCTAATTGCGGGTTGTCGCGCAAAAACTCCTCAAGACGCGTCTCCAGAAAATTACTGAAATCGTCAAACAAACCCATGAAAAAGGCTCCTGGCGTTCGGATTGACAGGGAATAGAGACTGAGAGAACCAACTCAAAATCCTCCAGGGGAAGCCAAGCTTTCCCGCCCTGTGATCAACCACTTAAACCTAACAATTTCTAAAAGTTCTGACCAATAAAAACCGATCGCACTTCACCGTTGCGGCGAATGACTGCCTGGTCTTTAGATACTTCAACCAAAGTCCAACCGCTGGTAGCAATGCTTTCACCGATGCGGTAGCGCTGAGCAACGCCGTTGATTTCGATGAGAGCCGCTGAGCGATCGCCCAGCTCCAGTACACCAACGAGAGTCTTGGCAACACCGGGAACCGAGAGCGGGATAGGCTGCCGGACGGCTGTAGGCGACTTCACAGGGGACAGGGGTGCAACAGGGGTTGGTTTTGCCAGAGGCGATACGCTGGGCGGTAGCTGATATACTGGGACGTAGAGACGTGATAAGCCAGTTGCGGTACGGGTGGGGCTACCTGGAGTAGTGCCTGGTACTAAGGGTGTTAAGCGACCCGGATTACCCGGTATCGGCACTGTTGGTAAGGTTGTATTTGGCACGCCATTCAACGCGATTTGTGGTGATGCCGATGTGGAGGCTTTCTGCTCATCGATCGCCTTGAGTGCCTGCTGCAAATAATTGACAAACTGATTGTCAGCGGTGGGTGCCACCGCCGTGGGGGCGCTCGTACTAGTTTGGGGTGCAACGGCAACTGTCGCCGCTTGATGTGTGGCATCCTGACTAAAGAGCCATGCGGCAAGTGTAACAATGATTGAAATACAGCCAACCCCTAACAGCAGGCGATCGTAGGTACGTGCGGCTCTATTCTCGTTCAGTGTCAGCGATCGCTCCGTATCCTGTGCCAGCAGAGCGTCGTACTCATGCGCCTCCAGATCAGACGACTCAACGTTTGAGTGTCGCGCCAGGGGAAACATGCGATCGGCAAGACCGTTCAACACTGATGTATTTGGTGTGTTTGAGGTGTCGATCGATGGCTCAGAGGGTGCAGACTCTGTGGGCAGCTTGACGCCGCTGTCTAGCATTCGCTCAACGTCCTGAAACAAATCGTCCATCAAGCGATCGGCGTAGGACTCGACGGGAAAACTGCCGGACTCTGTCACGTCAGAGCCAAACGGCTCTACTGGAGACGGCGCTGCCTCCTGGGACAAATTGAGGAGCCTGGAACGGGTGCTGGCATCCTGAGACATAGCGTATTCGTTAGGAAGTGTAAGGCACGAAAGAAGTATAGAAGATACCCATCAATTGGGATCAACTAAATTTAGGGTAACTCAGCGTCGATGCAGCCATCGTCAGGGCGGGATGAAGAATGCTCTACTGTAGCAGCAGACTGAGAAAAGTCAGCTTCTTTTCGCCAACTATTCAAAAAACTATAGAAACTGCTTTTTTGCAAGGCTCTAAGGAACACGGATTTAATAAGGTGCAATTCTTTCTGTAGGGACGTTCCATGGAACGTCCCTACAGAAGGGAAATGTTTCAGATTAATTAATCCACAATCCTAAGCGCCAAGCAAAGTCGGCTGGGTTAATTAGCTGGATGAAGGATGGCTGAACTTACAGAACAGCATTCAGCAGTAACCCCTCCGTACAGTGATCAGATCTGCTGCCACAGTTGCCTAGCACACGTTATGAGTTATACCTGGTTGGTGCCGTTACGATCTGGGTGCTGTTACGATTTGGGTGCCTTTGCGACCAGAGCATTACTTCAAGTAGGTTTGCGTCAGCTCGTTTTTGCTGAAGATAGCCATGTCGTATTCAACGTTCTCTAGCAAAATGGAAAAGTTGGTGCGATCGTAGTCGCCTTCCAGGAATGTTTCCATCAC
>JBBSHC010000504.1:0-3753 GCA_038253425.1 Leptolyngbyales cyanobacterium
CCCTTTAATGCTTAGTTTGATGCTTTAACTGTCGGTGGCTCGATCGCACCTAAGAGCCTGAGCGTGTCTTTTTGGGCGGGGGTTAACCCAGTAACGCCTGTAATTATTGCACCTTCATAGGGTCGCTGCACTCGCAAGGTAGTTAGCGGTATTGTGGCACTAGCAGAGCTGGAGTTAGCAGAGAGGCGCTGTAATTGACAATTTGCCTCCCATACCTTAATCGTGCCGTCCTGACTACAACTTGCTAGCAGTGTACCATCGGGGCTGTAGGTGAGGCATCGAACCCAGTTGTGATGCCCTTGAAGAGTTTGCAGAACGCGAGGAGGCACAACGGCAGGAGAGGGAGGCGTTGATCGGGCGTCAGTCGATCGTATATCTAAAGGCTCTGAATCATCCCCATTTTGACGTTCTACACTTTGGCGTTCAGACGGGTCTGCGCCTTGATAGCTGGCTCCATCGTTCTGTGGGGCATTCAGGGAAGACTGCTGCCTCCTAACGCATGTCAGATCCCAAAGCTGAATGATGCCGTCACCACCGCTACTGGCAAGCACCTGATCGTCGGGGCTAAAGGTCACTGCCAGCACCAGGCTAGGGTGGGCTTGAAACGTGTGCAGGCGATCGCCAGTCTCGGTGTCCCAGAGAATCAAGCTACCATCAGAGCTACCGCTTGCCAGCAGGCTGCCATCGGCGCTAAAGGCTACGCAACGAATCCAACTTGTGTGCCCCGTGAGCGTAGTCAGGTGCTGCACCGCGATCGCAGACGATTCGCCCCCTTGAGTGCCACCTTGAGTGCTAACTGCCCACAGCCGAATGGTTTGATCCTGCCCCCCGCTCGCCAGAAGTTGCTGGTTGCCCTGACGCTGCTGCCACTGGGGTGCAAATGCCACTGACCACACCCCGCTCTGGTGTTCCTGCAAAACCTGCTGCTGCCATCCCAAGGCGTAATGCCACAGCCGAATGGTGCCATCTAAACTACCGCTGGCAATGATTTGACCATCGGGGCTGAAGGCAACCGACCATACCGCATGTGTGTGTCCTCTTAGCACAGCATCCTCGCGGTGCCCTTTGCCGCTTGCGGAGATCTCCCATGCGCGCACAGTGCCATCTTCGCTACCGCTGGCGATCGTTCGACCATCTGGGCTGAAGGCAACCGACCACACCCAACTGATGTGACCTTTCAGGGTGTGGGGTGTGAGATGCGAGGCGGCGGGAGGGCGTTCCGAGTACTGAGTGCTGACTGAATCAACGTTGCTTTCTGGCTCCTTTGCTTCCGATCGTTCATTTGCGATCGCGTCTCTGTCATGCACTGTCCAGAGGCGAATCATGCG
The DNA here is from genome assembly GCA_038253425.1 of Leptolyngbyales cyanobacterium. Taxonomy (GTDB): domain Bacteria; phylum Cyanobacteriota; class Cyanobacteriia; order Leptolyngbyales; family Leptolyngbyaceae; genus Stenomitos. The sequence goes on from JBBSHC010000504.1 coordinate 1,329, forward strand.
GTCTTGCCCACCGCTAACAAGAGTGCGTCCATTGGGGCTGAAGGCGATCGACCATACACCGCTGTTGTAGCCTTGCAACAAGCGTAAGCACTGGTTGGTACGGCTGTCCCAAAGTCGCACAGACTGATCTTCGCTACCACTTGCTAGCAAGCAACCGTTTGGGCTAAAGGCAACAGCAGAAAGCCAGCTAGTGTGCCCTTGCAGCACTCGCAGACAGTCTCCCTGCTGATTCCATAGCCTGATCGTACGATCGTCGCTCCCGCTAACAAGGCAAACACTGTTTGAGTTCTCGCTGGGGGCAAACGCAAGGGAGCGAACTGCTTGAGAATGCCCAATCAAGGTTTTGCGGCACTGGTAGGTTGGCAGATCCCACAGTTTAATGGTGCGATCGCTGCTGCTGCTTGCCAATGTTTGCCCATCGGCACTGAACGCCACTGACCAGACCCAGTGAGTATGCCCCGTGAGAGTGATAGCTGAGCAAATTGCTTGAGTGGTGTGTTGCTGGTTTGCCCGTCGTACTGTTTCTGATACTGCTGCTGTTGTCTCCTGACTTGTACCTTTTACCTTTTGCCTTTTGCCTTCTGTCTCCCGCCCTTTTAACCAGGAGACATCCCACAGTTTGACGGTGCGATCGTAGCTGCCGCTAGCAAGGAGACAGCCATCGGGACTAAAAGCAACAGAGTGAACTTCATCCGTATGTTCTGTAAGAACAGCAGTGAGGATTCCAGTGGCAACGATCCAAAGGCGTACCTGCTGATCTTCACTCCCACTGGCTAAATAAGTACCGTCTGGGCTGAATGCCAGCGAGAAGACGCGGCTGGTATATCCCTGGAGGGTCTGAACGCAGTCACCCGTTTGTAGATCCCACAGGTGGATGGTGCCATTGGCGCTGCTGGCAAGGAGCCGTTGATCAGGGCTGAAGGCGACCGACCATGCCCAACCATCTTTTGCTTTGCAGGTCAGCAGCTTTTTGCCATCGGCAACGCGCCAAACGTGAACTTCATAGCTGATATCGCTGGCAGCCAACAACTGACCATCGGCGCTAAACGCAACGCCCAAAATCTGGCTAAAGGTTTCAGCAAAGACTGATTTACTCAGATCGGAGTAAGAAAAGTTGGTGCGATGCAAACTGACGTTTTGTAGGTACGCTTGCCAGATTGTGAGATGAGAAAAATCCCGATCGCGCAGTGTACACAGTCCCCAATCACGCCATCTACCGCCTGGTTGAATGTCGGCTGGGTCGGTAGTCTCGCCGTTCCTTCGATGCACCTGCAACTGACAGAGCAGATTAAGCACATTGCCGCCAATATAGCCGATCGCTTGAGCGGCTTTACCCCGCAGAGACTCTACCAGCTCCATTAAGCACTGATCCAAATCGGCTCGACTGCTAGTGTGAAGCAGGCGATCGACGATTGGGGTTAAAATCAAACGAATTTGCGTCTCTCGCACGTAATCTTGCGTCTGTGCTTTGATCAGCGCATGGGAGCGAAGTAAAGGCGGGGAGAGGTTATTGAGTGTTGAGTGTTGCTCACCCTCGGCGTCCTGCTGCCTCAGTCCCTCAATTTCTGCACACACCCCGTCAATGAGTTGCTCGGTTATGTACTCCATCACAACAGGTTGCAGCGTAAAGCGACTGCTGCTTGTTTCAATGAGAGAGCGACGTTCCAACGCAGTCAAGGTTTCGAGCAGATCAGCCGGGGAAATGGGAGGTAAACAGTCTGATTGCAAATCGGCAAAACGAACGGGTTCACGATTAATCGCCAGCCAAAGCATAACCTGTTGTTCCAGATCTGAGAGACGACCAATCTGCCGAGTCAACAAGTCACGAATGTCCCCAAAAACAGAGCCACCCTGCTGTGAAAAGTCCAAAAATTGGGTCAGGTTCCCATCAAAGAAGTCAGCGATCGCGGTTGCCACAATTTTGAGCGCCAGCGGATTGCCAGCATAATGAGTGACCAGGCTTTGCCACTCTGCTGTTGAGCCAGAGAAGGTTCCTTTAACGCTCAACAGTTCACGTCCGGTTGTGGGTGACAGACCTGTAAGCTGGAGCGATCGGATCGGTAAATTGTCGCCTTCTTTGGGAGCCAACCCTTTCGGTTTTTCGCGGCTGGTAATGAGCAGACAGCTTTGATGCTGAGTCTCACCCACACAGCGCAAAAGCTGACCATAGCCTTCATAACCGGGCTGGTAGCTGCCGTTACGATCGCCAGCTTGCATCACCGTCTCTAAGTTATCCAAGATCAACAAGCATCGATGTAGCCGCAGGTAGTGCAACAACCGCAGCATCTGTTGATCCAGTATGTGGGTAGCAGGCAGAAACTCTGGAGTCGGCTGACCCGACACAAACTGAAGCACATCATTTAAAAAGCTGTGAATAGGAGGCGCGTTGCGGAGCGATCGCCACATTACATAGTCAAACTTGGTC
>JBBSHC010000505.1:0-3734 GCA_038253425.1 Leptolyngbyales cyanobacterium
AGACCAAATTGGGCTGGCGCTTGTCCTTAACTAACGCCTGCTCCAAACGGCAGTGCCCCGCCAGAACATCAACGGCTGTGTAAACAACGCGATTTTCTAACCCCAGCAACAAGTCCAGGTTGCGGAGACCAAAGTCAGCATCAACCACCGCAACTTTGCGACCGCGCCGTGCCAGCGTCATGCTCAGATTGGCGGTAGTGGTAGTTTTACCCACTCCTCCTTTACCAGATGTAACGACAATAATGCGACTCATGAACTCGGCGATAAATAACAACAAAAACAACGAACGGAGGCTGGAAAGCCTTTAACAATAGCTGGTAGATGGAGAAGCAGTAACCGCTTGGTTTGGAAATTCTAAACCTTGCAGAATGAACGTTCAACGAAGCTGACCTGTGATTAAGGGCGCGATCGCACCGCTTTTTTGTTTAAAAGCTCAAACAGTAACTTTAGGTTTATGGCTGCAAATTATTTCCACTCTATCGAATCACTATACCGAAACTCTCGTCTTTCATATTCCGTACATCATGTTCAAATAACAGTATCAGAAAAAGCATTTGCAGAGTTTGTAGCGTTTCGCTTGCGGCGTGCTACTGACGATCATTGCAAAACCCTCTGGCTTCCTCAGGCTTGTGGCACTGCGATCGCGCTCCAGGCTCTACTCATTTTTACCACCCTCCACCGTCAACTTCGACTCCAGTTACGTCTCCTTACCGCCTCGGTGAAAGTCAACCGCTCTAGCAATGCGGATAGCGCCTTGTGGCGCGACATATGCTACTTCAGGAAAGTACTGTGCTGGTGGGTTTTCGGGCGCTCTCGCAACAAAATCGGCAATCCGAAGCTGGGTCGGCTCCATCTGCATTGCCATAATCAAGCAGCGAGCATTGCCTTTAGACCCAGCATGAGCGACCCCACGCAACCGCCCCCATACCAGGATGTCTCCTTCAGCGACAACGGAACTACCGGGATTGACATCGCCCAAAATGACAACGGTGCCATTGTGCTGAATATCTGCACCCGATCGCAGCGTGGTTTCTAAGTACAGCGGTTCTGCCATTGCCTGCGCTGCTTCTGGATTCGGTTGGTTAAGGTGGGCGATCGACGCTTGCTGCTCAACCGAGTAACCCGCTGTAGCAGCCGCAACAGCCGTTTGGCGGCGACTGGTATAAACGCGCTTGAGGTGAAGTTGAGCTTCGGTAAGGGCATCAGCGATCGCTTGTAACTGTCGGACATCGAGCAACCGATCACGAGCAAGCAAATGCACAGTTGTACTGGGTTGCCAGAAGCGTTCACCTGCATCTAGTCGCTGCTTAAGCTGCTGCCAAACTTCAGTCCAGTGAAAAGGGGTGGCTGGCATAGACTCGTCGCCATCGCCTTCAGGCGGCAGCAACAGCAATAACCTGCCTCCTTCGCTTTTAAAGCGAACCTGTTGGTTGCGATCGACCTCTGGAGAATTTGCAGGGACGACAGGTATTGACGGTGACGAAGAAGCATCAGTCATACAGGAGAACCGGAGCTTTAACGGATTCAATAGTAAGCTGAAAAGCCGCGATCGACACGTTGTTGCGATCGTTTAGGGCAACGCGAAGTGATAACAGCAATGACGCCGATGGCAAAAAGGGACACCGCAAAATTACACATGTAACAACAGGCAACGATCGCCAAACAAATCCGGAGCTTTATCATTGGCAACGAAAGAATAAGTACACCCTCTCGTTTAAGCACGTAACCTCACTTCAGCAAGTACATCCAGTCACGTCGTTTGCTCCTTAGACCTTTTAGAGTCAGCGGTCAGCGGTCAGCAGTAGCTGTTTACAGACTTCCGACCCACAACTCCTACAAGCTATAGCAGTAAGTCTTCATAGCCCTTTTGCCTTTTACCTTTTGCCCTCCTCCCTGTCTTTTAAATTCCTCCCATGTCAGATGTCTCGGCTCCGGTTCAAGTCAGCTACCCAGGGTTAGATCGATTGCTCGATGGTCGCTATCAGGTGATCCAGATTTTGGAGAGGGGAGCCTGGGGGCGTACGTATTTGGCACAAGATACGCGTCGTCCTAGCCAGCCAGAGTGCGTGATTCAGCACATTGTGCCAGCGATCGCAGACCCTACCTATTTGTCTGCCTTCAAGGATTTGTTTGTGCGCGAAGCGGCAACGTTAGAACGACTGGGTGAGCATGGGCAAATCCCCCGACTGTTAGCCTGTTTTGAAGATGAACAGGGCTTTCATTTAGTACAAGAATTCGTAAGCGGCGATCGCTTAACGTTGGAGCTGACCCAGCCTCTACATGAAGATGCAGTGCTGCAATTGCTGTTGGAGTGTTTAGAACCACTCGCCATCGTTCATCAAGACTGCTGTCGGCACGGCGACGTGCGACCGGATAACTTGGTGCGTCGATCGCAGGATAGCAAGCTAGTACTCATCAACTTTGGTACGGTGCGCGATGTTCATCGGTCGTTACTGACCCTGCGCGGACAGTCTGCCCCTTCAATGCTACCCAACATACAAGGGTACCAGGCGGCTGAACAGGTACAAGGGCTGCCCTCATTTGCCAGCGATATCTATGCGATCGGTCTCATCGGCATTCAGGCTTTAACGGGTGTGCCGCCAAACGAGTTGGGCATCCAGCCAGAAACAGGTGAGTTGCTCTGGCAACCCTTTGGTGAAACGGCAGGCTCAACCTTGCGTCATGGGTTAGTGGCTGTGCTTAGCCGCATGGTACGTGCAGATTATACCCAGCGTTATGTGTCTGCAAAAGAGGCTTTGCAAGCCATACGGCAGTTGCTTCAAGCAGGATCAGCCAGTAGTGTGGTTTATGTCACGCCCGTTGAAACTACTGGCATTGTTCCGGTTTTGAATGCAACAGCGTTGCAGATGTCAATGCCGCCAGAGCGACCCTACCTGGAAACGCCAGCGGAAGCAGGTGTTAGTCCTGCCGTACAGATTGGCGTTGGCATTGGTGCAGTGATAGCAGCAGCGGTCTGCGGGTACGCTTTCCCTCTTTTGCTCGATCGCACGCTTTTGGGAAATGACCTTGACCGGGGTGGACAAGCCCTGGTGACTGCTAAACAACAGTATCAGGCGGGGCAACTCCAGAACGCAGTGCAGTTGGCATCATCGATTCCCAAAGAGAGCGGTGCTTATTTGCCTGCCCAAGCTGCGATCGCTCGGTGGCAGACTGACTGGCAAACGGCTGAACGCACCTATCAGGCAGCTAACATCGCTTTTCAGCAACGGCAGTGGTTAGTGGTGCTGCAACAGGCGCAAAAGATGCCACAAATCGCGTATTGGCAGCAGCGAGTCAAGCCTTTGATCCAACAGGCAAACGCTCCGGCAGAAATGGCGGCGGCTCTCTTGTTGCACGAAGCTTACAGTCAAGCGGTTAGCAAGGATTTTGCAGGCGCGATCGCGGCACTCAAACAAATTCCCGCCAGCACCGCTGTCTATGCAAAAGCACAGGCAAAACTCCGTGAGTACGTTGAGAAACAGCAAATTCAGGCGGTGAGCTATCTTCAAGCCGCTTACAATCAGGCGGAAACCCAAAACTTCGACCAAGCATTAGGGTCGCTTAAACAAATCTCAGCCGACACGCCGATCTACGCCAAAGCACAGGCAAAAGTGCGGGAATACACCAAAAAAGAGCGCATTCGGAGACATGTCCTCAGCTTCAAACCTCACACGGACCGCGGGCAAGTCGTTGTTCCGGGTGAAAAGCCGCCTCCGACCACATTAAAAGACTCT
>JBBSHC010000506.1:0-3720 GCA_038253425.1 Leptolyngbyales cyanobacterium
AGCCGCCGCAACCAAGCTAGGTGGCACCGAGCAACAGTTGAAAGATGCACTGGGAGTGCCAGCAAACCCACCGAGCGATCGCGCTTTTACCCATTCACGCCTTTAGTCTTGCAACACTGACGGCTGCTGAGCACTCAACGACAGCGAGGGGCATACTTTAGCAATGCCAGCATCGAACAGGATCTAAACCAATGAAACGCATGTTTGGGCTGATCACTGCCCTACTGTTCGCTTGTACCATAGGCTGTACTCCTGACTGTAAAACAAACCATCGGTATAATGACGAGCACCTCCAGCGTTTGCTCACCACCAAAGAATGTCAAGGCTGCGATCTTTGGAAGGCAGACCTTTCTAAGGCAAGTTTAGCCAAATTCAATCTACGGCAAGCCGATTTATCCGGTGCTCAGTTAGACGCTGCTGATCTACGCGGAGCCGATCTCACTGGTGCAAAGTTTGCGTTTTATCGGAGTGGCAATAGTATCTATAGCTATTGCTCTGGTCTCAATGTGAGAGCTTCCTTGGTTGGAGCAAAATTGAGTGGAGCAAAGTTAGAAGGGGCAGAGTTAGCAAGGGTCGATATGAGTAGTACTGTCCTCGACCACACAGACTTAAAAGGAGCGAAAATTTTTGATGCGAAGTTGGTCTATGCCCAGCTCAACTCAGCTAATCTAAGGGGTGCAGATCTAAACAGCGCAGCCTTAATTGGAGCGAATCTACAAGGAGCCGATTTGAGCGGTTCAACTTCAATGTTTGCGAGTTTTAATCAAGCAAATTTGAGTGGAGCAAATTTGAGTGGAGCAAATTTATTAGGAGTTAATTTGCAAGCTGCGAATTTACAAGGGGCAAATTTATTAGGAGTTAGCTTGCAAGCCGCGAATTTACAAGGGGCAGATTTATCAGGAGCTAATCTAGAAAGAGTACAACTCGACGGCGCAAATTTGAGCGGGGCTATCTTAAAGTCCGTTAAGTTTCAAAAGGCAAATTTAACGGGCGCTAAGTTAGATGGCGCAAATCTCGACGGAGCGCAGTTCACTGGAACAATCATGCCAGACGGCAAGCGCCATCAGTAGAGGCACTCTTTCTCGTTACTTTTTAGCCCCGATTAGACCACTCTAAGTCATCCTGCTGCTAGCACGATCGCTCGTTTCAAAGTTCTTCGCTCCAGGGCAACTAGCATAGATCGTCCTCCCCAGCAGTAGCCTTAGAGCAAAGGGCTTTTGCAGCTTTGGATACTGGATACTGGTGGTGAAACATTGCTTAACCTGTAGATTGAGCAAGGAGCCTTACCCGGCTCCAAAGAGCCACAAAAACTGGGACGCATACTGATTGCTTGATCCTCAGCCTTGTAGATCCGCAAAAAAGATCCGCAAAAACTGGGAGGAATGTTCCTTACTTTATCCGTAACCTGACAGCATGAACCTGTATCGATCACTAGATAGCCAGGAGGCGCTCTATGTTTACCACCATCTTTTTCGCTAGCTATGTAATTATCTGTGCTGTTTTCGTTTCTCGCGTCAACTGATAACGCTTATCGATACCACTAGCAACTGAATGCCAGCGATCGAAGCCAGTTTTTGCTAAAGCCAATCCTCCCACGATGATCCTGAAACTTCACAACAGATCAAAGAAGGCATCATCGATCTCATAACCCAACATTTGAGTCATTGCCTTTAGCCTGGATTTCCCTTCAATGCCTCGCTGCCGCATCCAGCTTGCTAGTACAAAGGTTTTATACATCACGAATATTTCTAATGCCTCTGGATTGTATTGAATGCCATCCTTAGGATGAAAGTGATGCGGCACGAGCATGGCAGTGTAGCGAGTCAATTCCCCCGCTTTCCAATCTAAAAACAACGGCAGCCAAGGATACAGCGCATCTAGCTGAATAAACCAAAGCCGTACCTCCGGTATTTCTGGCAGTTCTCGTGGGTCTTCTGGCTCTTGGGGATACTCGATCGTGAAGCGCAACTGCTGCTCATAGGTAGCGATGGCATCTTGCTGCGACAGAGCCTTTAACACCGTTTCTAATGGCGATAGATCCAGTGTGTTGATGTGGTCTGCATTGAGGGCGATCGTCGTCATTACCATAGGGCTTTGCAAACAAAACAGGGTTTGCTTCATTTTCCTCCGAATCCCTGCTCATTTTACGGGTTCGCTGCCATCAAATCGCTACCATCAAAGTAGAAGGGGCAACGCTAGGATGTCGCATGTCGTATTAGATAATTGGAAAGAAAGCATGTCACGGCTTCTAGCGATCAGCCGTCAGCCGTCAGCGGCACTTCGATCGAGCAGCCATACCCACACAGTTGTTTATTCAAACCGCTTTTAGAGGTGCAACCTACCCGCTTCCTCCGCTTCCCCCACACCCCGCCGTCCCCCAACCACACATCATGGCTCACCTTAAGCAACGTCGCCCCGAAAACGTCAGCGGTGATTTTTACGTTGATGACTCCTGCATTGACTGTGATACCTGCCGCTGGATGGCTCCTGCTGTTTTTACGCAAGCAGGCGATCAGTCAGCCGTATATCAACAGCCGATCAACGAGGCAGATCGATTGCAGGCAATGCAGGCATTGTTGTCTTGCCCAACGGCATCGATCGGTACGGTAGAAAAGCCTGCCGATGTTAAAACGGTGCAGCAGAGTTTGCCGATCGCGCTTACTGCCAACGTTTACCATTGCGGCTATCACGCTGAAAGCTCGTTTGGTGCTGCCAGCTACTTCATTCAGCGCCCTGAAGGGAACGTGCTTGTTGATTCACCTCGCTTTGCGCCACCGTTAGTCAAACAGCTAGAGGTAATGGGCGGTATACGGTATCTTTACCTGACCCACCGGGATGACGTTGCCGACCACGAAGCATTTCGGCAGCATTTTGGCTGTGACCGGATTTTACATAAAGACGATATCACCACGAGTACAAGAAACGTAGAGATCCAGCTTTCTGGTATCCAGCCCGTTCAGCTTGCTGCCGATTTGTTGATCATTCCCGTGCCGGGGCACACCAAGGGGCATACCGTTTTGCTGTACGACCAGACCGTTCTATTTTCAGGCGATCACCTTGCCTGGTCGAACGATCGCGGTCATCTCATTGCCTTTCGCTCTGCCTGTTGGTACTCCTGGACTGAGCTAACCAAATCCATGCAGCGGCTGGCAGACTATCCGTTTGAATGGGTTTTACCCGGTCATGGGCGGCGCTACCACAGCGATCTTCAAACTATGCAGGAGCAAATGCAGCAATGCCTGACCTGGATGGAGAGTGTTTAGCAGCGCCAGCAGCCACACAAGACAACATTTATCAAACAACATTACAGACGTGGCGTTGATTCGTACTCACGGGTTGATTGGGGTTCGCCTGTTCGCTCTAGCTGTTGCAGCGTATTGAGTGACAGGAGTGACAGAAAGCCAAAGCAATTTTAGAAAATCCATAAACTGGTTGGCTCCAATCAACCCGCTCAAAAGAGGAATGCTGCTGCGTCCCAGAAAGGTCAGATCCAGGATTAGTAGTGGAGTAGAGGTGAACCAGGTAATGTAACGCGCTCAGAAGGTCGGGCGATCGTAGATAACCCTGAAGCCTCGCCTCAATGCCATTGCCAGGTACAGCCCAGAAGCGATCAGACAGATGAAAAAGTTGATGGTATAAAGAATCTTCCAGCGATCGCTGCGGGCATTGTGTGCGCCAAAGCCGAAGAAGGTAGCCCCGATCGCCATGCCAAATACTCCC
>JBBSHC010000507.1:0-3714 GCA_038253425.1 Leptolyngbyales cyanobacterium
CGGATGGACTGTGTAAGTGAACTGCGAACGTGATTAATTGACCAGCACTTTAAGTGGAGAGATGCCAAAATGACCTCTACAAAAACCCTTTCAAACTTTCAGAAGTATCTTCCGATCGCGGGGGATATTAATCTCAAAGCCCCAATCGCTTACAAAGCAACGCGAGAGGCAGCCAGCATTGTTAATACCGTTCAAATGGCATTGGCAGAAGCCTATGTTAATGGCTTAGAAGTGCCAGATTCGGTTGTTCGATCGATGATCAACTCTTCGATGCCGCTGCTGTTTCAACAGTGTCCCGGTTTGCTGGCTCCCTACGAGTGGGTTTTACAAGAAACCGATCACATTGCCGAGGGGTCACGTGAACTGATGAAGGTTCAATATGATTTGCCACAAGCGATGCTGAACCAAATGTTAGGCGATTGGCAAATCATTTATCCCAAGTACAGCATGGGTTTATGGGAGCGTGGCGCAGTTGATTTAGAAGAATCTCAAAAGCACATGATCGATCAGGTCATTGAACGCTTAGAGATTCAGGATGGCGACCATATTTTGGACTTTGGCTGCGGCTGGGGTTGCGTACCAAACTACATTCTTTCTAAGTTTCCCAATGTCCGCTTTACCGGGTTGAACTTAAGCCATGAACAATGTGAGTACATGCGCCAAAAAATGCAAGACCCTGAAAGCTACTTAAGTTCGGGTCGCTTCACGTTGTATGAAGGCGATTTAAACGAGGCTCAATTTGCTGAGAAATTCGACAAAATTCTTTCGATCGGGGTCTTTTGTCACGTTGGTAATCTGACCAATGCGTTTCAGAAATTATCAGCCCTTCTAAAGAGTGGTGGTAAAGTTTTTATTCACATCATTACTGCTCGTATTCCCAACAATATGTCGTCAGGCTTTACGCACAAGTACATTTTTCCACACGGTCGCTATTGGAATTATGATGCGGTGCCAAGCCACGATCGCGATCTCCAAACCATTCAGCGGTGGTATCTCAACGGTATGAATTATCACAAAACGTTGACAGACTGGCTACACCGCTTTGATGCAAATCAGGAGACTATTAAGCAGCTAGATTACGGTATGGACTATGCCAAGTTTCGCCGCATTTGGCGCTTTTATTTGCTGCTGCTGGGAACAATTTTTGCGACCTGCGACGGTGAATACAATGGAAATGGTCAGTATCTTCTGGTACATAGGTAATTGAACGACAAGCACATTCTTACGGTGCGATCGCCGATCAACTCTGATCAGCCATCTCGCACCGCAGCGTATCTAGAGCGGGGAAACGGTACTCCGCTCTTAATGTTGCATGGTTTTTTAGGCGATGCCACTAACTGGCTACCGCTCATGGCACAACTGGACGATCGCGTTCGTTGTCTTGGTTTGGATTTGCTGGGCTTTGGTGATTCTGCTAAACCACGGATGCGCTATGACATTGCTCAAGAAGTGGCGTTTGTCCATCAAGTCTTGGCAGCGCTTCAGATCGAGTCTTGCTACATTCTGGGGCACTCGTTTGGTGGCTGGGTGGGGGCAGCGTATGCACTGGCGTATCCAAAGGCGGTGAAAGGGCTAGTGTTAGCGGCGGCGGCTGGCATTCGGGATGACAGTTTTTGTGGGCGTTACGACCATCTGCGTCCATTATTGTGGCGAACTCCGGCAGTGGATTGGGCGTTGGCGTTAGCGAGACCGATTGCTTCAATAATGGGTCAACGTCCCGTAGTGGAACAGCTTGCCTGGTTTCGACGAGAGTTAATGGCACAACCGGCTGCCTGTTCGTTTTTGCTCGATCGCCTGCGACCGGAAGACGCGATCGACACGGTTGAAAAAGACATTCATCGCTTACAGGTGCCGACCTTAGTGATCACAGGCGATCGAGACGAAACAATTCCCCTATGGCACTCCGAAACCTACGCCAACACAATACCTAACGCGAAACTGGCGATCATTCCTGACGCCGATCATGCCTTGCCCCAAAAGTACGCCGCTGACTTAGCCGCCCTAATTTTGCCCTTCCTTAACCCGCCACAGAGCCAGCTTACAGAATCGGTTCATCCTTCTTGAGCTGCGCTAACGAGTGCTCGCATGAAAATTTTTCGCGTCAAAGTCAAGCCAAAGGCAAAACAGTCGCTGCTACGGCATGAAGCAGACGGTAGCCTGACGGTTCACTTAAAAGCACCACCGATCGATGGCAAAGCAAACGCAGAACTCATTCAATTGCTCGCAAGCGAGTTTAACGTCCCGAAGTCATCCCTCCGGATCAAAGCGGGTGCAACCTCAAAATTTAAACTGGTCGAGATGGATGAAGACTAAGGCAAACTAGTCAAGAGGCAACATTTTGCTGAAGTTCTTGCATGAGTTGTTGCTCTAAAATCGCTACCACGGCTAACTCTGCTGGTTTGAGCGCATGACTGTTTTCGACCAGAATATCGGCGTGTTTTTGCATGGCGTGATGCAGCGACTCATCCATATATGCCGCCAGGATGGCTGGATGCACGTAGTATTTACGGCACGTGGCAGGACGATTTCCCAGATGAGAGGCAACTGTCTTGATTGCTTGCAACACGTTTTTCTTTGCAGACGTTTCTGAAGTAAAGGTGCCCAGATCTGCCAGTTCAGAAGCTGCAAGCACAGTGCCTGCCCAGGTACGAAAGTCTTTAGCGGTGAAGTCTTGCTCGGTAATCGCTCTCAGGTAGTCGTTGACATCGCTAGAGTCGATCGTCTGATACTCTTCCTGGTCATCGCGGTATTGAAACAGTTCCTGACCAGGAACGTCCTGGCAGCGTTTGACGATCTTTGCCAAACGTTTGTCGGCGATTTCAATGTCGTGTTCTACCCCACTTTTGCCACGAAACTGAAATTGCACCTTCGAGCCAGCGATTTGTACGTGTTCATCCCGCAGCGTCGTCAGACCGTAGGATTGGTTAGAGCGGGCGTATTCTTCATTACCGACCCGAATGCGGGTGAGTTCCATTAAGCGCACGATCGCTGCCAGCACTTTTTCTTTGGGAATTCCAGGCAACGATAGGTCATGTTCCAGCCGCTGGCGGATTTGTGGCAGGGATTGGCTAAACATAATCATGCGCGTGAATTTAGACTGATCGCGCACCGATCGCCACAGAGGATGATAGCGGTATTGCTTCCGGTCCTTAGCATCTCGCCCAGTCGCCTGCAAATGCCCATTCGCAAACGGACAAATCCACACATTTTTATAGGCAGGAGGTATTGCCAGCGCGTTAATGCGACGAATTTCTTCGGGGTCACGAATGCGATCGCCGTTAGTATCAAAGTAAGTAAAACCCTTTTTGCCAGAGCGCTTGCGCTGAATGCCAGGGATATCATCGGTGACGTAACGCAGCCCGATCGCCGCTGCCGATTTGAGCGGGTCAGAGGTCACCACCGCTTTAATATGCTTTTGAATGGACCGCTTCTGAACCTTGAGCTGCATTGTGCTGATAAGCTGTTAAGCATCTAAATTGCATAATGATCGCTCTGAAGCCCTTGTGCCAGGGGGATCGACTTGGAAATTTAAATGCCGATTAGCTTAAGAATGAGGAAACGGCACAAAAGCACCGTCTACTAAAACGTAGCGAATGCAAAACGGCTGTAAATCAGCATAAAAGTATAGTCTTAGCGAGAAAACGTCAAAGAGACGGGAGCATAACCACAGCAGAACTTAAAGGCGTTGGTCAGGTAAATTGCCATTGGCTAACG
>JBBSHC010000508.1:0-3709 GCA_038253425.1 Leptolyngbyales cyanobacterium
CGACGGTTTGTTCATGCGTGTAAAGCACCCCAGGAGAACAAAGGCGATTTCAAAGCTGGAATCAAAACCTGGAACTATTGTCCATTACTTGCAGGTGCTGAAACGGCGATTTCAATATTGTTCTCGCAATTAATAATCTTGACCTCTGTAGCTTTACCTGGCGTTCACAAAACTATGAAGCATTCATACAATTGATGCTTGTCAACGATATCTGTCCGACGATTATGACCCGTTTAAGGGCGTGACAACCTGAGGCTTTTGTTCAAGCCAGCGATCGATGTCTGCCAGCACCAACGCAGGAATTTCCCAGGGCAAAAGATGTGCAGTCTTTGGGTAGCACTGCCACTGGGCGTTTAGCAGATGTTGCGCGGTTTCCAAACTCGAAGCAGCGGTGATGTGACGGTCTTCTGCGCCAGCAAGCACCAGGGCGGGACAGGCAATGGTGGGTATAGCGCTCAGGCGATCGTAGCCCTGCCCCAAGGCAGCAAAGAGTGCCCGTGTTGCTTGACGGGAGGTTTGCAAGTAGGCAGGGAGGGCATCTTGCGCCAGATATTGATAAGCGGTGGGTGTGTGCTGCTGGAGCATATAACGGTAGAGCGATCGCCGCCCAAACGTGTCAATATTCCACTGCCAACCGGGCTGGAACCAATTCAAAATCGATGCCACTCCTGTGTAAGCATTATCTTGCCAGGTAATGGCAGGATGGTTGCTCCTGGGGCGTGCCGCTGTTGCGACGAGAATCAAGCCGCTGACTCGCTCTGGCAGTTGCAGCGCTAATTCAAGTGCCAAAATGCCGCCGAGAGACCAACCCAAAACCAGGCAGCGATCGATCTGGTAGTGATCGAGCAATGCCGTTAGATCGGTGAGATGATCGGTCATCGCAAAATCAGTCTGCGTGCGACTGCTGCCGTAACCCCGCAAATCAGGTGCGATCGTCTTAAAGCGCTGAGACAAGTGCTGCGTAAAGACTGATAAACTTTGCCCTGAGCCGGGTTGACCATGCAAGCACAAAATCGGGAAGCCTTGTCCCTGTACTAAAGTGTGGAGATGAACTAGGGGTGAGTCAGTTTGCCGCACAAGGAATCCGGGTGATGCCATCAACAAATTCTATGCTAACGATTACGGCTACCTCTAGCTCCGATCTCCGCATTCAACTAAGATAAACGCAGGGAGCTAACGTCCCATGTTGCTTTGTAAGCGGGCTTTGCACGCCCTAACTTACCGAGCCCGTTGTTAACGTTTTGGAATCAGTGGCGATCGCTGCAATTTGAAACAAGGATTAACCTGACTATGGCAGAAGAAACAACTCCCGACCAAACCGAAACGCAAGTTCCTGCTACAACTGAAGCAAAAACAACTGATCTGCCGACGGCAAATGCCCCCGATCCAGGCGTAGATAAACCAGACACTGTTGTTGATGGGGCAAAAGACACTGTTACTAGTGGAACAGAGGCTGAGGCTACTAAACCTGCTGCCAAACGACCCCCAAAAGCAGCAGCAGACGAGAATGGAGATGCGAAACCCGCCAAGCGATCGCCCAAGCCAGAGGCAGAAGACGTCGCTGAAGGTGCGAAATCGGCTGCCAAAGCAAAAAAAGAAAAGCCTCCTGCTCTGGAAGACAAACCCTTTGCTGACTTTATACAGCAAGATTACTTGCCTGCTTTAAAGACAGGGTTGGCGAAACAAGACATTCAGGACGCCGAGCTGGTG
Source organism: Leptolyngbyales cyanobacterium (assembly GCA_038253425.1). Lineage (GTDB taxonomy): Bacteria > Cyanobacteriota > Cyanobacteriia > Leptolyngbyales > Leptolyngbyaceae > Stenomitos. Next base: position 1,711 of record JBBSHC010000508.1, read on the forward strand.
TTTGAAAAGCGAAAAGTAAACGTGATCGGCTTTGTTCAAGAGCCTGAATGCTGGCAGGTTATTGGTCGCTGGCGCAGTGGTGACAAGCAAACTAGAGAGTTTAACCTCTATTTCTTTAATGAAACGATCAACGGGCAGAAAGGCTTTTCTTACTCCGAGAGCGGCGGCAAAGCCAGCACCCTGGAGTCGTTTCGGATTGATGAACGCAAAGTCGATTTAGGCTTGCTGGTCTTCTGGACACTACAACGACTGAATGCTCAAAAGTGGCTGGTAAGAAATTGAGGCACGATGGAAGGATGAAAGGATAAGGGATAAAGGCTTTAAGGATGCAAGATAGCTGGTTCTTACTTTTAGCCTTCCTATTTTTTTAGCCTTTATACTTCAGCCCCTTTCCCCTTTCCCCTAAAGCTCTTTAAAGTCGTACGTTACAATCCCTGTTTCTGGATCGTTGGTGATTTCAACATAGCCAGTTTTGACCATCCCCATTAGGGTTGCTTCCACTTGGGCAAAACTCGCTCCCGTTGCTAAAACGCCCTGAGTCACAGAAAGCCTACCGCCTTTTTTTTCTGCGGCTCGTAACAATTGGATAGCCAGTGGATTAGGCTCTGGGTGAGGCGGTGCAAGGTTGGGCTTGACAGCAATGACCCGCTGAATGACGGGTTGGGTTTGGAGTGACCCTTCAGGCAGCAACCCCTGACGGACTTTAAGCTTAGTGTTGTGTTCTTCAACCATGTTGGGAATGAGCAAGAGATCGATGAGTTGCCCGAACCCTAACAGACCAAAGCTGAACATCCACAGCAGCCCAGTAAAAATCTTGCCGTTATACAGGCGATGCAGTCCATGCAGTTGGAGCAAACAGCCGAGCCAAAGAAGGTAGGCAGTGCCAGCTTTGTTCATACCGAATTTGGATGCTTTTGTTTCCACGTCTCTAAATGATAAAGACTTTACGCTGGAGCTGACAGGATGTGTGGTCTAACCTTGCCGACTGCTTACAAAAGTTGATGATGTGTTGCAACTCTTAATACGATCGCTACGATTTGTCACCGTTTACCTTGATAGACTGATGGACGTAATCACTGCTGTTATTCTGTATATCTGCGTTGTCGCGGCTTTAGCAGCTTTGTTGCAAGCGCGATCGTGGTTAGCGGCGGTAGTCAGTTTTTGGTAGCGATGCACTGCAATCTTTGGCGCTCTCTGCCTTCGATCTAGAATTTTAGAGAAGAATCAAACGACTCATGGTAGATTCCCTTAAAAAGCCTAACTTCGATGAAATCCGTCCTGGCGTCAAAGTTCCTGCCAAAGAAACAATCCTGACGCCTCGGTTCTATACAACCGACTTCGATGAAGTGGCAAGGATGGATATTTCGCCTAATGAAGACGAACTGCGGGCGATCTTAGAAGAATTTCGGGTGGACTATAATCGCCATCATTTTGTGCGTGATGCTGAGTTTGAGCAGTCCTGGGAGCACATTGATGGGGAAACCCGCCAACTGTTTATTGAGTTTTTGGAGCGCTCCTGTACGGCTGAGTTTTCGGGCTTTCTGCTGTATAAAGAGCTGGCACGTAAGCTGAAAGACAAGAACCCGCTAGTGGCAGAGTGTTTTGCACTGATGTCGCGGGATGAAGCACGGCACGCAGGCTTTTTGAACAAGGCGATGTCAGATTTCAACCTTCAACTCGATTTGGGCTTTTTGACTAAGAGTCGCAGCTATACCTTCTTTAAGCCGAAGTTTATCTTTTACGCCACCTATCTGTCTGAGAAGATTGGTTACTGGCGCTACATCACCATCTACCGCCATCTTGAAGCACACCCCGAAGACCGGATTTACCCCATCTTCCGTTTCTTTGAAAACTGGTGTCAGGATGAAAATCGGCATGGGGATTTCTTTGACGCGATGATGCGATCGCAGCCACAACTCCTCAATGACTGGCGAGCAAAGCTATGGAGTCGGTTCTTTTTGCTATCGGTGTTTGCCACCATGTATCTGAACGATATTCA
>JBBSHC010000509.1:0-3704 GCA_038253425.1 Leptolyngbyales cyanobacterium
ATCATGATGCATGCAGACTTCAGCGAATCAGGTTTAGTCAGCGTGTTGCGATCGCTCTATGAAGGTAGGTGATCGCTCGTCTCTTCAAACGTGTAAAAAAACAGCGGCAGATGATCGTATTCACTGACTGCTGACCACTGAAAGCTAACAGCTAACATTCATCCCCTTTGGCAGCGTTAGGTTGGCACCAGTTCGCCCGGACGCAGTTTCGACCATTTGCCTTTTTCTTCGGCAAAACTAAGGCAGCCCACTACATCCCATTCCATCTCAATAATGTCGTCCTGCTGACGAATATTGACGTTGATGGTGGGTTCTGTTGCCTCAAAGTCTGGCGTTTCGGTGAGGTGAGGCTGCTGATGTTGATGTTCGACCGCATTGTAAGTCGTGCAGCGATCGACGTAGTGACAGTTGATGCAAATACACATAACTCAAACTTCTCGCATCGAAGCGTGAACACTCAGAATGTCAGATGCTTTTCTGTTACTCTAGCTCAGGCGCACCAAATATTCAGCCGTTGTCAGGTAGATTTTCATTGCCATGTGCAGAGAGCCGCTGACGACGCTAGGCTGTGATAAGTGAGACAGGGCATTGAGCGAGTCTGCGCCCGCTTTGATTGTCAGCGATCGTTTGGATTAGACAGGCTTGAATCAGCGACTAGATTTAGAGTATCAACTGAGTGTTCCAGCAGTGTCTTCTGCGCTCTCTCCCAAAACATGGCCGTTTAGCCTGGACTGGTTGCCACACTCGGCTTATTTGGTGGGCGGTACTGTGCGGGATGCCCTGCTAGAGCGGGAAAGCGAGTATTTAGACCTCGATTTTGTGTTGCCTGTAGGGGCAGTAGCAACGGCACAGGCGATCGCGCGTCACTATAAAGCGGGCTTTGTGCTGCTGGATGCGGAACGGCAGATTGCCCGTGTGGTGTTTGAGCAGGGTACAGCCGATTTTGCCCAACAGGTAGGACCTACGCTCGAAGCGGATTTGGAACGACGCGATTTTACGGTGAATGCGATCGCGTACAATCCCCACACCGATCAACTGCTCGATCCACTTCAGGGCTATGCCGATTTACAGAAACACCAGTTGCGAATGGTGTCGCCCGAAAATTTGCGAGAGGATCCTCTGCGGCTGTTGCGGGCATATCGGCAGGCAGCGCAGCTTGGCTTTACCGTTGAAGCAGAAACGCGCCTCGTCATCCGCCAACTGGCATCTTTGCTCCAGCGCATTGCAGCCGAACGAGTGCAGTCAGAATTAAACTACCTGCTAAGTTCCACCAGGGGCACAACCTGGCTCACGATGGCATGGCAAGACGGGTTGCTACAGGATTGGTTTCCTCAGGCGACAGCACAAAGCTTAGAGCGGGTTGCCGCGATCGACCAGGCGGCTGTCATGCTGCAAGAAACTATGCCTGCTTTTGCCTGGGAGTTGTTTAGCCGCATTCGCAGTGTCTCTAAAAACCGTCGCGCCAAGCCGCAGAGTGACGCTGATGCTCCTGTTGGACAGGCGACCATGCTCGAAATCACTGTGTCTGGGTCTGTTCGCACCTGGCTGACCACGGCAAAGCTAACAAGTCTGCTACCGTCAAATGTGGTTTCGGCAGAAAGCCAACTGCGCCGCTTGAAATATAGCCGCACAGAAATCCAGGCAGTCAGCACTATTCTTAAATGTTTGCCCCTGCTGTGCCCTGCTACCGAGTCCGATGCGACAGACGATGCGGCTCACCCCAGTCAGCCTTGCATTGATCTTGACTTGTCTTTGCGGCAACAGTACGAATTTTTTCAGGCGGCGGGTGTCACCTTTCCGGCGATTGCAGTCTCAGCGATCGCGTTAGGCACACCCTTAACGGCGATCGCGCCCTTGATTGATCGTTTCCTCACACCGACTGATCCTGTCGCTCATCCAACCCCCTTGCTGACCGGGCAAGATCTAATGACTGCCCTCAACTTGACGGCTGGACCGCGGATTGGGCGCTTACTAGCAGCAATCCAGTTAGCCAGAGCAGAAGCAAAAATCACGACGCCGGAGGAGGCGCTGCACTTGGCAGCACAACTTATCAGTCGTGTTGAGTGTTGAGATGTGACGATACTTGAAGCGATCGGTAAAACGCCATACGCGCGATCGCTGCTGCAATTTCACCCACTTTGGTATCCAGTAGCTTTGATAGATTATGTTAAAGTGATCTTCTAACTTCTGAGATTTCTGAGTCATCGCCAATCAGCTTGGAGTATGGCTGGGTTTTTGAGTGCTGAGGTCTCGCTGCTTACTCATGGCTGTTCTATAAGGGGTACACATGGCTAAACGCCGCAATCAAAAGAAAGAAAAGGCTCTTCGTAATCAGGCTTACGCCCGGAAGTTCCGTAAGAAAACAAATACAGGTCGTTTTGGTAGAAGACGCACTGACGGCGGCGGTCGTGACGAGGCTGAAGGTGGTGAAGAGGGCGCTAATCGGGCTGGTGAGGGTGCTGCTGACGCCTAAAGTTCTTTGTACTGAGTGAGAAGACTGTCTGTTTTTCAGCTTTTTTCCACGCTGAATGGGCGATCGAGCCTAAAGCATTAACGACGAAACTGCCTTAAAGTTACCTGAAAGCTCCTTGAAACTAAGCTAGTTTTAGGGAGCTTTCGTGTTGGCTATCGATTTCTCGATCTCGTCGAAACTAGAAGCGCGCGCATGGCTCAAGCGATGCCAGAAATTTTGAGCATCCACAGAATTAGATAGGACTTACGCAAAGATCCCTGACTTCTACGATGGGGTAGGCTTGTATGGATGAGTTTTAACCAGAAGTCGGGGATTTAAGGCGATTTCCAGCAAAGACTTTACCCTTCGACTCCGCTCAGGGTGCAGGCTGACTGAGCGCAGTCGTTGGCGTAGCCTGCCCGCAGGTCATAGACAATGGGTAATTTGTTTCCTAGCAATCTCCTAAACACCTTACGCGTAAGTCCATTAGATTTAACTAGCCCGGTTCTGAAGCTGGTCATTGATGTACTCTGCTACCGCTAGACCAGACAAAAAAGCTTGTTCTACATTTTTGCCGCCACACCAATCACCTGCACATGCCAGTGGAAATGGCGTCGTTGCTGCCAGATATGATTCCGGCAGCGGTGACTTCGCAAAGGCATAACGCCAGCGATGCACCTGTAGCCAGTCTGGTTTTGCCAACCACGGTTGTAACCGTTCTGCCGCTCGTTTGAGGATCTGGTAGCCTGCTGCTTTGAGATCGATCGCGTCCAGGTAACCTTCCGCAAAGGCAGCCGTGCTCTGTACTACAAACACCGTTTGCGCTGGTGTGGTGCGTTTGCTGCTATCTAATCCGATCCAGGCAAGGTTTCCATCTTTGATAAAAGTAAGCGCCCGAACAGCGGGATAGTGAGAGAGCCAATCTTGCTGACGATCGAGCGCGTAACCTGCCATCACACTCAAACAGGGGGTGAACTCCACGGATGCCACTTGTTTCAAGTACGCCTCTGACAACACACCAGTTGGTAAGGATTGCAGCAATAGTGCGGCTTGCGGCGCGGGAATAGCAACCACGATCGCTCTGGCTGTGAGTGTTTCTGCTGTTTTCGTCAAATCGGGATGGGTACGTTCGATCGTCAATTGCCAACGGTTCTCAACCAGCGCTAACGCCTGCACGAGCTGACTAAAGCGAATGTCTAAAGCAACAGCAAGAAATTTGGCGATCGCCGTCATGCCGTCAGGAGCAATGTAC
>JBBSHC010000510.1:0-3699 GCA_038253425.1 Leptolyngbyales cyanobacterium
CGATCGCCAGCCGATACTTCAAGCACCGCAGCACCAGGCACCGCCGTCCTAGAAGTGGCTCACGAATCAACAGCAGCCAGCTCGTCGAACGAGGCGTTTGCGGCACGTCTGAACGCGCTCATGAATGCAGCGTTAGAGGTCGCAGAACAGTACTTCAACCTTGCAGCCAAAGGTAGCGTAATTGAGCGCTGTCGGCGGTTGGAACAGGCGGGTTGGGATTACATTTACCGCGAAGACCTCAAGCCGATCGAGCAGGTTTCGTCGTTGGAACGCGGTTTGGCAGATCGCGTTGCCGAAGAAGCAGATTTACGCATCTGGCACATGCGGTTGGTAGAAAGCTTTGTGGCCGTCACGGGTAAATATGTACTGGAAAAACCAAGCGTAGAGCGCTTTGCGGAAACAACATTGCTGATGTGGGATATGGTTGCTCGTATTAAAGGCGAAAGCCCTTTCGATCGCCCAAAGCTTGGCAAACAAAAGGCTATTTTAACCATTGGTCAACCGCTTTCAGTGTCCGATCGCTGGAAAGATTATGAGGGCAACCGACGCCATGCTAAGCAAGCTGTGACAACCCTGACTCAAGACCTGCAAACCGCTTTAGAACAAATGGCAACCGTTCAGACAGGGAATGGGCGATAGAGGTAAGGACGTAGGGTGCCAATCAACCTTTATTTATTTAGCCTTGGTCGTGGTGTCGGTCTGTGGTGCTGGCTTTTTGCCAGAGTTTCGTACATTCATCACTTTACCAAGCAAATCAAACCAGAACGGTGCCCCCATGGAAATGGCGATGCCGCTAACAAGCCAACCGATGAGTAACTTGAGGAAATCAATGGGTCTGGCTGCAATCATCCGAGCGATGGTTGAAATGTTCATGCTCCCTTTCAGATTAGCAAAGGGTGTACAGGCAGGACTGCCAGCATTTTCTGCTTGACAATCAAATTGGCGGACTAGATTTTCTGGCTTCCAGCCGATCGGCATTGCCAGATCTTTGAGGGCATTGTCTGTTTGTTGCTTCAATGCTGCAAGTTGCGCCTCATTATCAGCGGTTGAAGGATTAAAATTAGAGCGAATCTCTACTGCCCTGTCTGTGACGACTTTGCGAAGATTCTCATCGTTTGACAGCCGATTCACAATGTAAAACGCGTCTGAATTTGTGGAACTTGCTAGCACCAACCCAATTAAGATCGCCACACCTTTTGCATTGCGCCTGTACACGCCAGAGGCGCGATCCATGGAACGATCGAACCAGAGTTCTACTTCTTCACGAAATTGGTTCAGATCATTACTAGACTTCTGTGCTTTTGCTTGAGCCCGTCGAGCAAGAATAGCAAAACTTTCTTTAATCGATGCAGGCAGTTGATTTAGTACTTTTTTAATCGCTTTATATGTTTGATAGTTGTCATAAACTGAGCGATCGGCATTCGTCAATGCCAAATTATTAAGAACAAGATTGATCACGGCATAGCGTTGCTCGTTGCTAAGTTTCGACAGGCTTTCATCAATGATAAGAGTACGCTGTTCACTACCAAACTGATTGAGAACAGATGCTAAAATCTGCTGGCGTTGCTTAATACTAAGCTGATTAAAGGCACTATGAATCGTTCGCTGCTGTTGCCTGAGCAACTTAATCTGTGTTAAGAACTTGGCGCGATTAATCTTCTCTCTGCGATCGATCAACTGCTTCTCGATACTCTTAAATACATCGGGTGCGATCGCAACAAACTGCTCCTCAACGGCTTCCGGGTATGCTTGTACGACCTCCCTTTCTAACGCATCAGGATATGCGTTTAAAATCGCTTGTTCAAGTTCAGGGTTTACTTTAGCTTCAAGTGGTTCTGCTTTTTCGATGAGAGATTCGTAGGCGTCAAAGACCTCATGATAGGTTGCACTACTTTCATTGACTAATTCAGCCATTTCAGACAAACTTGGTCGCAAGCCACCCGACAAAATCGCTCGCTTATTATCGATACCAAAAACACTTAGTTTTAATGTTTTCAGTCCTTTAGAAAAAGACAGTAAGGCATCAGCGTTTGATGATGAAGCTCCGTGAGCTGTTGTCGATTCAGCGTTTTGAGCAGGCGTTGAGACGGCGTTACCATTAGAAACGGTTGGCGCTGAGTTGCTTTCAATATAAGCCTCAAGGCTCTCTCCCATTCGCTCGACACAGGTTTCTAAGGTTGATTCTCCCGTTTTAAAGTCACCAACAATTTCACTGTAAGCTTCAATCAAGCTTGAAAAGTTTGAGTCGTTAGACAAATCTTTCTTTGTCTTTTCAGCCAGCAGGCGAATTCTACCTTTGTCCCAATTAGTAGATGTTTTTGGCTCGGTAGGTGCTACTTCGTCAGTTTCGGAAGCAGGCGATGCTAGTTCGTCATTTGGGGCGCTGTTTGGATCAGTAGTTGGATCAGTGGTTGGATCAGTAGATGGCAATTCACTGTTTTTTGGCTCAGTCGATGGTAGCCCACCATCTTTTAGCTTAAAGTCACCCACAATTCTAGTCGCAAATTTCTCTAGTCTCACCTCAACGAGCTTTTTGGCTAAGGTTGCCAAGCCCAACCGTTCTAGCAAAGATGTCGCAAAGGTTTCTGGAGCAATATAAGAAGGTCCAGTCGATTGATTGGTACCAAAGGCACCCTTCTTGTTGCCAGGAATAAGCTGGCGAGTGATGACCCGCGCCCCTCTGGCAACTAAACTTTTCGACTCTTGATTAATGTTTTTTAGTAGTGGATCGGCGTACAGTTTGCCGACTAAATCTTTGACCTTATCTTCTTCTGGTGTTCCGCTACCACCTGCCAGAAAAATCTCGATCGCTTCCTTCAAGTGCTTAGCTCGCCACTGAAACAGCGTTGTCAGTAACTCTTGAAACTCTGATGCAAGCAAGCTGAGAATTAAATAGATGAAAATCAGACCGATTGCAACATCCAGAACAAACGGTAGACCCATAGCGACTGGCTCCAATAAGTAGACAAGCGGCTCAAACACTGACTCTGCTGCCTGAGCAAGAGTACTATACAGGGTTGTTCAAGGATTACTCGTTTGTTTAAACAAAATTTAGTTGATTGCCTATCGAGACACTCAAACAACTTCTTTACGCCAGTTCTACCTGGTAGGGCGTTTGCAGAAACGTGACTAACCAATCTTTAACGTGATAAGTCGCGCGGCAGTCGTCTTCGTTGTAGGTAAGGATGGCGTTGAGGTAGGCACGATCGCCCGTCGCTAACCATTGAGCGTACCAGTAAATTGATTGGGCACCGTTGGCACTGGGGTCACGCCAATCAAAGCCAAGCCAACGAGCGATCGGTTTGAGGGCGTAGCTTTCTACCGGGAGCGTCACCATACGTGTAACCCGCTCGTGCAGATCGACAAAGCGGGTTAACAAAGGACGTATGCGTTGAGGTGGGGTGCCATAAAGCTTTGCCAATCGCTCGACTGTCTGGACTTCAAAGGGGCAGAAGTGAAACACGGGAGCGGTGGGATATTGCCAAACCAGGTCGAGAAACTGGTGCCAAACTAGCGCTTCATCTTCGGGTCGTTCGGCAAGGAGAGGATAGAACGTTTCGGTGCGAGACTGTCGATCGACAACCAGCACGCCGTGCAAATAGACTAAATTCAGCGCAGGTTCGGCTTCGATGTCAAAGTAAAGTTCAACTGATGCAGTCGGTATATCTGCTCCAGGGAATGTCGCTCGTTCGATCGTTC
>JBBSHC010000511.1:0-3698 GCA_038253425.1 Leptolyngbyales cyanobacterium
ACGTCATATGGGGGCCGCACTAGATGTTGCATCGCCAGATATTGACTCATCCAACGCCTACTTTGAGTTTGGTATGGTCAAAAACGGCTATATCTGGCGCTTCCCTAAACCAAATGGTTACTCCTTGGGCATTGCGACCTTTCGTGGCAACGATTCCGCCGATTTAGGCAAGTTATTAAGCGAATATGCTCAAAAATCTGGCATGGATGTGGCAAAGCAACCGACCCTTCATCCGCTGTGTTTGTGGGATGGCAACCATCCGCTACATACCCAAAATGCTCTACTAGCCGGGGAAGCCGCCTGTGTCGTTGATCCATTGACTGCCGAAGGCATTCGTCCGGCGATCTTTACGGGAGTGGAAGCTGCTTCCGCGATCGACGAGGCACTTTCAGGTAGCGCCAATGCTCTCTCAGGCTACACCGATCGTATTCACAGTGAGTGGGGCAGCGATATGGTGTGGGCACAACGGCTGGCTGGCGTGTTTTACCGTTTCCCTGGCGTTGGTTACAAAGTGGGGATCAAGCGTCCGTCTGCCACGGTGCGCCTGGGTCAAATTCTTTGCGGCGAACTGCGCTATGCCGATGTTGCTAACAAAGCGCTCAAACGTCTCAGCGGTAGTTTTATTCCGGGCATGGGTTAAAGTTATTCCTCCTCTTTTAGCGTCAAGACAGAGGGGCACGTTTTCAGCCAGCCCTTTTCAGCCAGTCTTTCCCCTAGGTGTGGCTAGGCTTACACTGTGCAGGTTGGCTCACACGACTTACCTTGAGCTATCGGTCGAACGCGATCGCACTTTGTCGGGCGATCGCGTTGAGGTGAAGCCTGATGCAGCTAAGTATGGAGGCTGTTTAGCTTTCGTTGGGAACGATGCGAGGCAAACCCATGCTGTAGTTGAGTACGCGACTGCTCAGATTGTAAGAGATTTTTCCTTTTTGCAGAAGCGATCGCACAAAATGCTCTAGATCGGAGCCAATGCGACGGAGGTTGTAATCGGTTAGGTCGGCTCCACCATACGACTCAACCAACTCATCAAACTTGCTATACACCTGCTGTACTGCTTCTTCGCTCCAGTTGAATTCGTTATCAGGATCGATATCGAGCGTTAGCACGTTGTCGCTGGGAACTAGCTCGTTGTTTTCAACCACAGCCGTGAAAATATGGATATGGCGAGTTGTAGACTTTAGCAGCATTGAACAAACTCCGCTGGGCTGAATAGTTGAAACGATTCTGAACCTTACTTATTGTAAGGGGCGATTTGCCTTTTACCGATCCACTTTAACGTGGTTGCGTTGGCTCAAACAGGGGATTGCTTGTCTGTCGGACAGCAGTTGAAGATGCTTTCGCTATCGCCTGCCGTCTGTAACGTGAAGTAGCTGAAGGCAGATTGAGCCGCAGTAATGCTCACATTTCGTCAAATTTTGGCTCAGGCTCCAGAAAACTGGCAAAATCAAAGAGTAGTTATGGCGGTTAGCGTCTCACTGCCGCTTTCGGTTGTCTGTCGAACGTGCCTTGATTGCAACCTCCTTGTGACGATTGCCCTTTCTGAATCAGGGAGTGGCTGGCAGACCTTTCAAGACCTTCCAGACATTTATTATGAACACTCGCAGCAAGCAGCCTCACGCATCGCAGCGCATTATTGGTCTTACGGGTGGCATCGGCATGGGCAAAACGACAGTCTCAAACTATTTGGCGACTGTGCATCAGCTTCCTATACTCGATGCTGATGTTTACGCCAGAGAGGCAGTTGCGCCATCATCACCTGTGTTAAGCGAAATTGTCGATCGCTACGGTTCTGGGCTGCTGTTGCCTGACGGAACGCTCGATCGTCATCGCTTGGGCGATATTATTTTTAGCAGTCCACCCGAACGGTTGTGGCTGGAGCAACAAATTCATCCCCATGTTCGCGATCGCTTAGTAACCGCCATGCAAACGCTCACAGTGAACGGCATACCACCGCATCCAGCCGTAGTGATGGTGATTCCACTGCTATTTGAAGCACGGATGACCGATCTGGTTACCGAAACCTGGGTGGTACGTTGCCCTCAAGCGCAACAGATTGAGCGACTGATGGAGCGCGATAGCATGAGTCTGCACCAGGTACAAGCCCGCCTTGATAGCCAGATGGCAATTCAAAAGAAGGTCGCTCACGCCGATCGCGTCTTAGACAATACATCGACGCTAGAGCATCTCTTTCAGCAGGTAGACGCTGCACTAGCGCAAGAGCCGAGTCACTCAACTGTGCCGCAGAGCTGATTGAACAATCTTTGATAAAGTTACAATCGCGCGTTGAGTCGTAGAATGCTGCGATCGCACCATCAACGTAAGCGCTCCATCGGGCTACTCAATGGTTTCTGATTTGGGTTGAACTTTAGACGATAATTAACTGAAGACAGAAACTGAGGGGCATTCTCTCTACGTGTAACCACTATTAACAACCTGAAACACGCTAACGCTTGCAGGTTCCTATCGAGATTTTTATATGGGCGCGACGCTGCAACAAATTGCCAGCTATTTAGACAACAAAGGCTGGAACTATAAGCTAGATGAAGATGAATGCCGCATTCTCACAGGCGTCTTTGCTGAAAACATTCAAGAATTTCTGATTGTGATTCAGCTAGAGGAAGATGGCGAATTCTTTGAGCTCTTTGCGCCACGGGTCCTTTCGGGGGTGAACGACCATCCCCATAAATCTGCCATCCTGCAAACCATGCTCTGTATTTCCTGGGAAACCAAGATGCTGCAATGGGAGTATGACCCCTCGGACGGCGAGATTCGCGCCATTATTGAGTTTCCCTTAGAAGATTCCACGCTGACGGAGCGACAGTTTAATCGCTGCCTTTATAGCCTCATTGAACTGGTAGATGAGATTGCCCTACCGCGTTTGCAAGCTGTCATGGAAACAGGCGAAGATCCAGGTGATGTTACAGAAGGCGAACGGCTGCTGCTCAAACTACAGGAAGAAGCACCGGGTCTACTGGACGTATTAGAACGCGCGATGGAAGCACGGAAGCGACGGGGACGCCTACCACCATCACCTGAGATCTAAGATAATGGGGCTGAAAGCTGAGTGTTGAGGGGACAAGAGTACCAGCGATCGCTTCGATTAAGGAGATTTCTAGGAAACAAATGGTCCCCTGTCTATGCCCTGTGGGCAGGCTACGCCAACGACTGCGCTCAGCCAGCTTGCACCCTGAGCGCAGTCGAAGGGCAAAATCTTTTCTGGAAATTGCCTAAGTCTCCAGCGCACACTGGGGAAAGCGCCCATGTCGATTCACGTCAACTACTGCATTGCGGCATTCTAGCAAGCTAGCACCCGTCTTGCGTGAGAGTTCTTTCAGGCTGACCCCAGGGTCGCTCGATTGCGGTGCAGCCAGATAAAGCTCGTAAGCAACGTCTAGTACCTTTGAGTTGAGCATTAACGGTCGCACGGCAGCGTCTATCACATTAAACATAAGACATCTGAGGAATCACAGCTTGCCTTATTTTTGATGGAACTAAAGTAGCTAGCGTCTATCTTCGGTTACGCTTCCTTCGTGTTTTAACCTGTGCCTAATGACATAAGTTGTTGAGTCAACCTATACCTATTGGGGGCTTGAGCTAATCATACCCCCCCAAGAGCGGCAAAAGCCCCTTCCTACCTTTACTCCTCTAAGGTCTCTCCCCCTATTACGACATTGCGAATCCTCAAGCTTGGTCCACCA
>JBBSHC010000512.1:0-3669 GCA_038253425.1 Leptolyngbyales cyanobacterium
CAAGTTGTATTTACAGTTCTTAATCGTCGTGCCCTTTCCTATCAAAATGGTGAAGAACAGCGATTGGATCTTAGCCTTTCTAATTTTGGTGGTGTGTTCATGCATGGAGTCAGTTTTAAAGATATGAATCTTCACGCAGCTAATTTCCACATCGCTTCTCTAATTGGAATCGATTTCCATAATTCTGATCTCAGCGTAGCTAATTTGAGTAAAGCTAACCTCCAAATGGCTACGCTTAGTAGAGCTACGCTGCATCTAGCTAATCTCAGTGGAGCCGTCCTTTGGGAAGCAAAGCTCAATGAAGCGGGGTTAGTAAAAACTGATCTCTGCGATACTGATCTACGCAAAGCTAATCTTAATAAAGCTGCCCTCTTTAGGGCAAAACTTACTAGAGCAAACCTTCGAGAAACAGACTTTCGAGAAGCAGACCTTCAAGAAGCAGATTTAACAGAAAGCAACCTCGATAAAACTGACTTTCGTGGAGCTAAAGGGCTAGCTCTAGAGCAAATCAAAGCAGCCTTAAACTGGGATAAAGCTCTTTATGAGGAGGAGTTCTGCGAAGTGCTGGGCTTACCTTTTCAAACTGAGGGTCAGTGAGTCAAATATTGTGCTTCACGGTAGAGCTGGATTGTGAATCTGTTGTCTATTAAGGCTTTTGAAGCGAGTGGATAAGCAAACACTCTACTCAGTTGTTTTAATACGATTGCTACCTCGTTCAGAGAAACCTTGAGCTTCACAGTGGTTATCGCAATATTTTAGTCTGTTCGATCACTGAGGAGAACGAAAAGTGCGATCGCCCACTGCGTCTCAGCCTCCTTGCGATAACAAATGATTTCTCAACGCTTCAGGCGATAACGCTGGAATCGGTGAGCCTATAAAGCCATTCACATCACGGGTGACGATCGCCTCCAATCTCAGCGCGATCGCACATGCGACCTGTACCCCATCTTCAAAGTCATCAAACCCTAGCGCGATCGCTTGTTCCAACACACTACGATCGACCGTACAAATCTCTAGCAATGCCAACAACTACACTACAGCAGCTATTGCCGTCTCGGCGCTTCCAGTCTGGCGTTTTACCAGATAATGTACATCCGTAACCGTGGTGGCTGAGAGGAACCCTTCAACTCGCCCTGCTTCAACTGCTTCCAACAAAAACGCGGCATCTGCAACAAACGGTTCTCGCGCTAGTAAAGCATCCAGCAAAACATTGGTATCAAATAAAACTCGCATCACAGATATTTCTGCACCAATCGCTCATCCAGCATGGTTTTCACTGCTTCGTCTGTGGGCGGCAGTGCATCCGTCTTCGCAATGCCGATTAAGCTAGCAGCCACCCCCTTGGGCTTCACCGTTGATTCAGAGTTTGGTTGGAGCGATCGCATCAATGTATTGATCAACTGCCAGCGCTCATCAACAGGCAGTTTCAGTGCTTGCTCTTGAAGATCACGTAACGTCATAGCAGTTCTTTCCAACAGAGAGTATTGAACAAAGGCATACTAGCGTCCTCTTCAATTTTAGTGGCTTCGGATGAGCAACGAGCGATTGTAATTGCCTTCTACTGCACCAAATCCAGCTTCAGCGTCCCAAACTTCGGCGACCAAAAGCCATCGTGTCCGGCAAAAAACGCCACCTCCTTGCATTTTCCCCGCCGATGCTCCAACAGTGAACAACGCAGCATCACCTTCTCCTTGCCCTCCTTCATGTAGCGGTAGCGCTCCAGCAACGCGCCACACACGGGACAGGGCACCGACGTAAACGCTTCGGGGTCAGGTGTACGTTGAGCATAAGGCAACTCATACTGCTTGCCTTTGGGGTTCCAGAACATCACCGTGCCGCAGCCTGTTGCCACACATTTGAGAAAATGATTCGCCTTCAGCTTCTTGGATGGCGATGGTACTTTATGCATGGCTTCCCCACATTTGGGACAGACAGTTTTGGTCACCGTTGTTGCTTGGGACTTGGGCTGAGTAGCAGCGATCGCGGGTGCCCCTCCCGCCTTCCCTCCTGGACTACCATTGGCTTGCAGCAGTTGAGCCGCCTTTGCCAGCGCTGGCGCAAAATAAGTGCGATGCCAGTCGGTCAAATACGCCTGCCAGTCTTGCTTGCCCTGCGCGATCGTATCCAGCGCCGCTTCCATTTGTGCCGTAAACTCTGGCTGAATCAGCTCTGGCAGCAGCGTTGCCAATGCCTCATCCAAAGCCATGCCTAGCGGGGTGGGCTGGAGCTTACCTTTTTCCACCTGCACATACGTCCGGTCTTTCAGCGTCTTGATGGTCGGTGCATAGGTACTGGGTCGCCCGATGCCTCGATGTTCCATCAACTGCACCAGCTTCGGTTCGGTATAGCG
The DNA here is from genome assembly GCA_038253425.1 of Leptolyngbyales cyanobacterium. Lineage (GTDB taxonomy): Bacteria > Cyanobacteriota > Cyanobacteriia > Leptolyngbyales > Leptolyngbyaceae > Stenomitos. Next base: position 2,351 of record JBBSHC010000512.1, read on the forward strand.
CGGTGGTGGTTGCGGTTGCTTTTTGTCCGCTGCTGCCTGTTTCAGCGTGAGTGCTTGTCCCGGTTGCAACACGGGTAATTGGGTATCGGCGCTCAAATTGTTCCAGTAGCGCGTGTAGCCCGGAAACTCCACCACCTGTCCATGCGCTTCCCACTGCACCGTGCCGGCGGTGGTGACGACGCGCGTTTTCCGTAACCGGGCAGGACAGCACTGCGAAGCCACGGCACGCTGCCAAATCAACTCGTACAGCTTCGTCTGCTCGGTACTCGCTGGCAGTGGCGTGGGTAAGCGCCGCACGTCTGTGGGACGAATCGCTTCATGCGCTTCCTGTGCGCCTTTAACAGCTCGATGCCGCGTCGTCGTTTTGGGGATATTGGTGGGATCGTGCTGCTCCAGGTACTGACGCACGGCGGCACAAAACGGCGCGGCTAAGGTCACGGAGTCGGTACGCATGTAGGTAATGTGACCGGCTTCGTACAGCGCTTGCGCCACTTTCATGGTTTTGTCTGGACTGAAGCGCAATTTAGCCCCCGCTGCCTGCTGCAAAGACGACGTGATGAACGGTGGTGGTGGCGCTTGCTGGGCGACCTTGCCTTCGACGGTGGCGACGTGATGCGGCTGGGCACGCGCGATCGCCACTAACCGATCGGCGTCTGCCTGACTGGTGACGCGATCCGATTCCTGAGTCTCCTTGTCTTCCTTCGCATCGTCCGGTGCGTCACTGATCGTTGCCACTTTGTGCACTTTGGCGCGGTAGAACGCCTTAAAGCCCTCTTGATACTCGACCCAGACGCTCCAGTAGTCCTGCGGCTTAAAGGCTTGAATGTCTTTTTCCCGTAGACACAGCAGATGCAGCGTCGCACTCTGTACTCGTCCCATCGACTTGGCACCGATGTTGAGTCGCCAGACAACATGCTTGCTGCCCTTGTAGCCCACCAACTTATCGAGACAGTCCCGCGCCCGTCCGGCGGCGATGAGCGACTGATCGAGCGCACGGGGATGAGCGATCGCGGTTTGCACCGCTTGGGACGTAATTTCGCTGTAGACCACTCGATGCGGCTGTTTGAGTTTCAACGCCTGTTGCAAATGCCAACCGATGGTTTCGCCTTCGCGATCGGGGTCAGTGGCAATGTAGACCGCAGTCGCTTGCTTCACGGCTTGCCGCAGGTCGGACAGCACCTTTTTGCCTCTGGCATCCCTCGGTTCGTAACGACACTCGATACGTTGATCAAGCAGATCAAAGCCCAGCGCATCTTCACCATCATTTGCCAGTTCTCGTACATGCCCCATGCTGGCTTTGACGATCCAACCGGGACCGA
>JBBSHC010000513.1:0-3657 GCA_038253425.1 Leptolyngbyales cyanobacterium
TCCTTGGCAGCAAAGACAATCAAACTGGATTTCGTAGGGTGCAACCACTCTTGTCGTAAACAGCTAGAAAACTGGCTAGCGTCCCCAACCTAAAAAGACTTCTAGCTCACCATCTGGCAAAGCAATAACTCATTTCTGGTTAGTCTCCGTAATGTGCCAACTCCTGGTGCGCTTCCTCCGCAATGCGCTGTCTTAGCCATAGGGGCGCAATCACCTCTCCATTCGGTCGCCAGTCGCGCAAGCGCATCATGACGTTAATATCACCTGCCCGAATCCACACAGCGTAGTAAGCATCTTGGGCGGAGCGACGATCGATCAGCTTCAAGGTTTCCTGTTGCTCCAGAGGATCAGTGCTTGCTTGGCTAATCAGATCGGGCAGATGGCTGTAAGCGATCGGGCGAAAGGTGGGGTGGCGCACGGTATTGTCTACATACCAACGGGCAAACTTGGCTGGGAACCGCAACAGTAGCAGTTGGCGGGGTAGGTAGAAATTAAACCCCCACGCCTCGTCCAACTTCGCTTTGACTGCTTCCGGGGAGGGCAATGCGCCAGCGTGCCGCAGATCCTTCAACGCTTTGGGAACGCCTGGATCGCCCCAGGCTAAGACCTTCAGCTTTTTGGACGCAATGCGATCGAGCCTGTAATTGTGCCAAGCCATGTTGCCTTCAGGGTCTAGCCCATAGGCGCTCAGGTATTTTGCCCGTCGCGCATAGTGCAAACAGACTGGGTAAACCGTAACCTGTCCCTGACGTTCTTCCCTGGCTAGCCAGGTCTTAAATTGAATGATGCCACCGTCTGGTGCACCCCAAAGTTGCTCAATTTGTTCCTGGAGGTCATCCACACGTTCCTGCATGGTTTCCGACAGGATGTAATCCAGATGGATGAAGATGCGTTGGCTGGGTTCTTCGCGCCAGCGATGGGCATCGATCGCCGTTAACTGTTCCCACAACGCTTGAACAACCAGTTGCAGGTTAGGCTGCACAAAGGAAAGAGTTTCTAAGACGCGCAGCAGTTCCCAGGTTTGAGTAGCAGAAAGGGTGGCGAAAAGGGCGGAGTGTGCGGTGAGCGACGAAGCAGGTGACGGTGGTGGCGGCAGTTGATGAAGGGAGACGCAACGATAACGCCCTTGAGGGAGCGATGCCAGCCAGCCCTGTTGGCTCAACTGTTTGAGGTCATCTCGTAGGGAGCGATGAACGGTTGCAAAGGGGCACTGGTGCAGATGGTGGTCTAGTTCCGCTGGGGGACGCCCGGTAAGCTGTGCCATGTCTGTCAGCCACTCAGACACGGCTATGTGGGGACTGACCTCCAGCAACCAGGCTTGCAGAGGTTTGTGACAAATGCAGGTTGAGTCGGAGCAATGTGCCGTCAGGTCTTGTGCCGAAAGCGCATCAGAGCGTCCGTGACTGTCTGCAAACAGCCGATCGCGCACATCGGGATAGCTGAAGGGTTGGGGTAACGACAGCGACCAGTTGGGCTGTACCCCATACAGTTTGTGCAGTAAGACCCACAGGCGGAGGGCACGCTGGAGTCGGTTCGTGAGTTGTCCAGCACTGAGCCAATGCAGGATTGAGGGACTGGGCGGATAGAGAAAGCCAGCGGCTGACACAACTTGAACTTCCCTCTTCAAGGTTGAGGCGATAATAGCATGGAGCACCAGCAGGGAGAGTTACGCCGATGGACGCGGTAGCCGAACCAGCCATTCATTTACAGGTCAGTGAGCCGCACACAATACAGGGATTGCGCTATCAGTGGTTGACGATTGCCTTGACGCGGCGCGATCGCCTGATTGCACCCGCTGATTTAAGCGAGTTGGCGCTGCCCCCTGGCATTGATACAACAGGTGGCGTGGTGATTTCTGGTCGTGCGCCGATCTAGCTCTACAGTTACCTGGTGCATGAACTGCATCCGACTGCCTGGGTTGCCTGTTATGACCCGCGCTTGGGGGCGATCGTGGTCTCTACCCACTCCCGACTGGCAAGTATTGGTCAGGTGCTGCCAGTGAAGCTACCGTTTGGCGCTGCCTCCACTACATCGTCTCTTTGCCCTGCACTGTTAATCGTGGGACCGCCAGACAGTGGCAAAAGCGTGTTGTCTCATGCGCTCTTTCAGGCACTGCTGCCAGAGGCTCCGGATGTTTACCTGCAACGGGCGCAGTGGGATGGCGAGGGTAACTACATTCTGGAACTGGGAGCAGCCTTTGATCAGGACGATCGCGAGGCGTTGAAGGCGTTGAATCGGGGGCAGTTGACCGATCGGTTCTTTACCTATCACGCCCAGGCAATTTTGCAGTTACGCAGGCAAAAGCACCTGGTGCTGGTGGATGTGGGGGGAATAGTGCAACCAGAGAAGCAACCGATTCTGGAAGCCTGTTCTCATTACTTAATCATCAGTGCAAAGCGGGACGCGATCTCACCCTGGCACGAATTTTGCCGCGATCGCGGGAATCTTACGCCGCTGGCTGTGCTGCACAGCACTCTGGAACCGTGCGAAACCATTCATGCCAGGGAACCCTATTTAGAGCTGACCTGTGGAGCCTGGGTACAGGGGCACCCCCGCACGGTGCCAACTGCATTACTGGAGAAGGTGCAAGGACTGATCCGCTTAAACTGAGACGCGATCGCCTAGCATCCTTGCTCGGTTAGCCATGTTTCTAAAGCAGACAGGCTGGAGAAATCTAGCAACGCCTCGCCTAAGGCTTCCAGTTGGCTGATTGAGAGTGCTTCAATTTGCGATCGCATTGGTTCAGGTAAGGCTCCCACTCGACGGGTAAGTTGACGCAGAATGATCAAGCGTTCCCCGTCTTCCTTCGCTTCTTGATAGAACCGCGTTTGCTGCAAATTCAGTCCTAACATCGCCTCAATCCCCTGTCGGCTAAGGTTTGTGAACCGATAGACCATAATGGTTGTAATCATCTCCATGATGGCACGACTTGGTTCTGGCGGTGATGACTCCTGTACACGCGCCAGTAACGCTCGGGCGGCTTGCATTGCCTGATGCTCTTGGAGCGTCGTCAAGACCATTAGCCCTATGCCAAGTGGCAACTGATCGACTGCGCCGAATGTATCCAGATACACGCGATGAACTCGATCGCTTGACAGCAAATCTTGATAGGGAACTGTGCAGCTTTGCTCTGCTGTCTGTGATGGATAGGCTAAGAGAGAAAAGAGAAAAGAGAAGAGAGAAAAGAGAAATAGTGGCTCATGTTTTTGACTGTTTAGCTCTCTTTAGCATTGTTCCTAAGATTGCCATAATTTCTTGAGCTTCTTGAATCAACCCTTGTAACTTGCTGGCTGGAACAATTTGTGACTCTGCTAGCAGTTCAAGCCAATACAACGTCTCCTCAAGCTCCTGTAGTCCCCCAGCAATTTTGCTAATGTACTCTGCTGTTGACCTTGAACGACTTGCTTCGCGGTAATGGGCACCAACAGAGGTTCCACTTCGTAACACCTGCTTACCCATAACCTGTGCCTCAGTGCTTGGAGGCAGTGTCGCATACATCTTGATGATTTGGAGGGCGAATTGCTTCGTGCGATCGCGCAGATTAATCATGGAACTGAAGATGAGAAGAGGAAGAGAAACTTTGGCTTACTGCTCTAGTATTCCCTGATCACTCAGCATTCTATCCTGCGAGGAGTTAATAGCTAAGAGCGAAAAGAA
>JBBSHC010000514.1:0-3645 GCA_038253425.1 Leptolyngbyales cyanobacterium
CGGGTGGGTTTACAAATGCCAACTTAGCATCCTGTTTAAGCGTGATTGTTTTTGTCTTGAGGTTTGCCACGCCTTGATTCGCGCTGGCTCGATCGGTGACTACCTTTTTTTCAAAGCGATCGATCTGAAGCGGGCGATCGCTGGTTAGCGTCTGTTGCGGAATCTGCCAAATCACGTGATCGGATTTGAACTGTAGCTCTGGGTTAGTTGCCTGAGCCATCACCTGCCCTTGCAATTCCATCCGTTGCGTCCGGCTAAAAAAGCGTCCCTCTTGAGCAGCGATCTTCATTTGACGATGGGTGCCCGTCACATGATTGCGAACGATTAACAGGTCATTGCGAGGCTGCCATTCCATCTCATCGCCCTGCATCACCAAACCATCGCGGGTATCAGTCGCAACGATTTTGCCACGCAAAAAAATCGTCTGACCATTTTGCTGGACTTCGCCCTGTTGACCTTTCACCTGCATGATGGACTTACCGTCCTGAAAAAACTCGCCCATCGGCTGTTGTAGGCGAGCAACTTTTTTATCTTTGCTATAGCTTGCCTTGCTTGCTTTCACCTTCCACCACAGCCGCCCCTTGCCATCAAATTCTTCTAGCGTGACGGCATTGAAGGTCAGACTATTGTCAAAATCCTCAATCTGCTGTGTATCGCGGGCAATTTTCTCGGCAGTCTGGTTGCGGTTGCCGCAGGCTCCCGTTGTTAGCAGCAACCCAATCAAGGAAACTTTCAGCAGAAAAGAACCCATCATAAAAGTCTGAGAGTGGGTCTTGCCGTTCTGCTTTGCAGAATTGCACCCAGAGAAGCAGGGGATGAACACGGGCATACTAGCTGTTCTAAGCAGAATGAAAAACTAGAGCGATTCTATAGCGATCGTGCATGAGCTTTGCCACCAGAAAAGACGCTTACAACTCCCCTTTCTTACAAATAACCATAGTCAAGCGTCTTACCGTCTTTTCTGTTTTAGACGCTTATGCCTTGACAAAGTTCGAGACAGAACACAATCGTTCGCCCCAGATCCCAAAAGACTCTCTGCAACTTAACTTTCTTCCGCTTCATCCATCAAGCCGATGGTCGATAGGGGACGGTACGTATAGCTGCGGGGCGTCTTCTGAATATCTTCTTTGATATTGTCCAAATCAATGTAGCGATCGGCAACGTTAATCAAACTATCACTGGTCATAGAGCGCAAACTGACCACTTCAACGCGCACACCCCGATAGCTCACCGCATTGACCGCATAGGCAAGATCACCATCGCCGCTGACCAAAACGGCAGTATCATACGAACCCACAAGCGACATCATATCAACCGCAATTTCAACGTCCAGGTTTGCCTTTTTAGAGCCATCAGGCAGTTGCACTAGATCTTTAGAAATCACTCGATAACCATTGCGTCGCATCCACAGCAAGAAACCTTGTTGCTTCTCATTGGTGCGATCCACCCCCGTGTAGAAGAAGGAGCGCAGCAGGCGTGAACCCGCAGTCAGTCGGCAAAGCAGCTTGGTATAGTCAATTTCAATGCCTAACTGTAAAGCGGCATAAAACAAATTAGAGCCATCGATGAAAATGGCAACCCGTCCGCGATTTTCGAGCACTTGCTCTTGTGTAAAAACGGATTCATGGTCAAGGTTGTTATTTAACATGGTGCTTATACCTTCGGTTTTATGAGAAACGTTTATCAATTGGTTCAGGTGCTGCAAACGAAGCGGGGGTTAAGAAGAAACAGCTTCTAAAAGCTCTAGTCTCTGGAAAACCGGTTGAGGCTCTCCTAGAGTCTGGTTTGGAGAAAGCGTTCCCCAACGGGCATGAGCTGCGAATGGAACAGCAACATCAATTAAAGTTTGGTCATTAAAGTTAACTGAAAAGCCCAACTGTTGATAGATGGCAGTGCTGATGTTAGGCGTGATCGGCGCTAAAAGATACGCCGCTAGACGGACTGACTCCAGTACAGTGTACAAAATTTGTTCGACTGTCTGTTGTTCACCTTGCTTATAAAGTGACCAGGGTGCCTGATCATCGATATATTTATTGCCTGCCTTGACCAGATGTAAGATCGCTTCACAGGCTTGGCTAAAAGCAAGAGAGTCGTACGCTTGAATAACGCGATCGCTCAAACTGCGCCCCAGCGTTGCCAGCGGATTGTCAGCTTGCAGAGCCTCCTCCGAAATGGCGGGAACATAGGCACCACAGTATTTATACGCCATCTTCAGCGTGCGATTGAGCAAATTGCCCAAATCATTTGCCAGATCCGCATTCAGAATGTTGATGAAACGAGTTTCGCTAAAGTCACCGTCCCGTCCAAACTCAATCTCCTTCAAGAAGTAATATCGAATAGCATCCGAACCGTAACGATTGACCAATTCCACGGGATCAAGCACATTGCCCAAGGTTTTGCCCATCTTTTGCCCGTTCTTGGTGAGATGTCCGTGACCAAACACCTGTTTGGGAAGGGGCAAACCTGCTGACATCAGCATGGCAGGCCAGTAAACCGCATGGAACCGCAGAATATCTTTGCCAATCAGGTGCAAGTTAGCGGGCCACCACTGCTCAAGCGCATTGGCTAACGTTGGTTCACTGTCTGGGTCGAGCAACGCGGTTACATATCCCAACAGGGCGTCAAACCATACGTAGATCGTGTGTTTTGGGTCAGATGGTACCCGGATGCCCCAGTCTAAGTTAACCCGTGAAATGGAAAAATCCTGGAGTCCTTGACTCACAAAGCTGAGCACCTCATTACGCCGCATATCGGGTTGAATGAAATCCGGTTGCTCGGCGTAAAGCGTTTCCAGTTGCTTCTGGTATTTAGACAGGCGAAAGAAATAGTTTTCTTCGTTGCGCCATTCGGCAACACGGTTGGTATGAATCGGGCAACGGTGTTCGTCTAGCAAGTCGCGCTCTTCTTTGAATTCCTCGCAAGAGAGGCAATACCATCCCTGCTGTCTGCCCAGGTAGATGTCGTCGCGCTCCCAAACGCGCTGAAAGAACTCATTAACGATCGCTTCGTGGCGGGGATCGGTTGTACGAATAAAGCGATCGTACTGAATATCGTATTGCTCCCAAAGGGCTTTGAAGCTGGCAACGATCTGGTCACAATGCTCTTGCGGCTTTAAGCCTCGGCTTTCGGCGGTGCGCTGAATGTTCTGACCATGCTCATCCGTCCCTGTGATCATGAGAGCAGACTTTCCACGCAGCCTCTGAAACCGAGTCAGAGCATCAGCCGCGATCGTTGGGTAAGCACTGCCAATATGCGGCAGCCCATTTACATAATAAAGCGGTGTTGTAATGACAAATTGCTCACTATTTTTAGAATTGGAAAGCATAGACTTCAATCAAGAAAACCCAAAAAGACGTGTAATAAAGAGCAAACGGGCACCCAGTCTATCGCTTAAACGCAGATTTCCACGTTTGTTCAGGGTACTTGCCTTAAAGACTAACGCTCAAAGATGATTGGCAATAGATAGTTATGAACCAAACGCAAAACTGACCTTGAGTGCCTTTCTATGTAACTGCTACTTAACAGTATTAGCGAGAAATAGCGTTTGAACAGCAAAGAAAACCTTAAGTTAACCGAACATTACACTGGACTCGCTTTTCTTAAAGGATAAAAACCAAACGTAACTCTGTGCGTCATCGTTAGCCA
>JBBSHC010000515.1:0-3634 GCA_038253425.1 Leptolyngbyales cyanobacterium
ATCTAAAACCAAAATAGGCGGATGGTTGGGCAATTTATGGATTGCTGTCAGCATCGAGCCTGTCAAGGAATCGTTAGAATCATCCGTCCAGCAAAGCAGCAGCACATCCACACTATAAGACTCAACCTGCTGAAGCACCTCTTGCCAGCACCGACCGACCAAACCACGCATCCCTGCTGTATTCAAGTACTGCGTGAGCGCTTGTAACCATTCAGTTTCTTTAAAGGAGCGACCTAGCGTCGAGTCTGATGCACCTGGAGTAATGGCAATGTCCAGTGACGCTGGTAATGTGGCAGCATCCAGCGCCAGGATAGAAGGGCGTAACGCGTAGCCAGCCGCCACCTGAACAACCTGTGACAACGCAGATGATTCGGTGCCTGCGTCGAACTTCCCTTGTGCACCGATCGTAGACAGGCAAGGGAACACCAAAAGTCCCGGCACCTGATTCGCTACCTGGGTTGTTTCAGGGTCGATCGTCACTAGCGGCAATGATGCCAAAAAGATGTGCTGGCTATATTGCTGAAAATAAGCCGCTCGATCGCTCAGAATGCCATCCAACAAAACGACATCTGGTTTCCAAACGCGTGCCAGCAGTTCTGCCTGCTCTAGATCATCGGCTTCCAGCATCCGGTGTTGCCGTGAATGTAGCAGCAGGTTTAAATCCGCTGTTGGCAGGGGTTGATGATGGTTTGACCAGACGCCAGGACTGAGCCGCAGAACTGTCAAAACTTTAGCCGCTCGTCGCGCTGGCTGCGTTTCTTGCAAGTCAACCACCAGTTGCTGAATACACCGTTGGAGTGCTTTGGGCTGAATGGGCAAACTCAGCAAGTGATCAGCATGTCGCTGATGAGACTGATCTTCATCCACTTTCGTTGCCGTGATAACGACCGGAAGGCGTCGGGTTTCTAAATTAGATTTGAGCAACGTCAGCACATCCCAGCCCGACAGCAACGGTAAGACTGGGTTGAGAAAGATGACGCATGGTTGCAGGCGACGGGCTTTTTCTAGAGCTTCGGTGCCCGAACGAGCAATGACAACCCGGTATCCTAACCCAGTTAATTGGTCAGAAAGCGCCTCAATACACTGGGGCACTGCCTCCACTATAAGAACTAACTGGTTGCGCTGAAAGGCAGAAACATCCAGTGCATAGGTATCAATAGGCGATGTCAACGGCAGCTTTAGCGGATGAGTCAATGAGTCTGGCGGGACTTGCGCGGTGCGATCGCCCGTGTCAAACGTACTGTGTGAAGGGAAGGCAGTGTCATCAGAGGTGGGATGAATGCCAGGTGGTTTGGGCGGCAGCAAAATGGTGAACTGGCTACCCTGATTTTCCTTAGAAACAAAGGTCACATCGCCGCCGTGCAACCGTGCCAACCGCTGCGTCAGCACCAGCCCCAAGCCCGTCCCTTCAAACCGTCGCGTTAAGGGGTTTTCGAGCTGCTGAAATTTTTGAAAGATGAGATGTTGTTTTGCTGGCGGAATGCCGATACCCGTATCCCAAACTGTGAAAGCGATCCACCCACCCCAATGCCCCACTTTCAGCCCAATGGGATCATTTGATTCGGTAAACTTAAGCGCATTCGAGAGCAAATGCACCAACATCTGCCGCAAACGCTGTTCATCAGCAACCAGTAGTTCTAGCCCTGGTTCGAGTTGGAGCGAGAACGTAGGTTCGACCCAGTCTGATTCGGCAGCATTCTGATTTTTTTCTTGCTGTCGAAGCTGTTGTGCCTGCTCGAAAGCCCGCTGACAGACTGTTTTAATATCGACTGCCTCGACCACCAGTTCTAGCTGCCCTGTTTCAATGCGAGTCAAATCCAGGATGTTATTCACTACCGCCATGAGATGACGACCGCTTTGGTGAATAAGCTGGGCGTAATGCACTTGGCGGGGGTTGAGGGCACCGAGTGTTTGATCTTTTAGCAAACTGGACAAGCCCAAAACGGCGGTCAGAGGAGTGCGTAACTCGTGGCTAATACAGGCCAAAAATTCATCTTTGAGCCGATTGAGCTGTATGAGATCCGCGTTTTTAGCGGTCAGTTCTCTAGCCAGTTCTTCCTGTTCGGTGATATCTTGAGCCAGCACCAACCAGAGTTCTTCAGTGGTGGGTATGGGGGTATTGAGCGCGATCGCTTCTGGTGCGCTAAGTGAGCGATCCTCATGCTGATCCACATGACTGCGCCCTTGATCGAATGACTGCGTATCTTGCATGGTAGACAGCAGGGTGGCTAACCGAAAGAAGGGCAAAGCAGCAGCAGTTTCGGCATCAAAGACGGCAGCTTCCATCGCAGCGGTGACGATCGAAGGGCGATCGCGACCCGCCAGGTCAGCATGAGATGCTAACGTGCCAATGGGAATTCTGACAAATTGCAACACCTGCTCTTGCCCATCTTTGAGAGGACACACACAGATACAGGTTCCGGGTTTGGTGCCAATGTGACACGCGCTAGCAAGATCGTTGGCTTTAACCGCTTCACTCACCTCATCAAGGTAAGACATCTCAGAGAATGCCTTCTCAGAAAGCGTGCTCTCAGAGCGTGGTTTTGAAGGAACAAACGGTTGTAACACTTCAGATAGCCGCAAGTGAGGCTGACCCAAAGGTGCGATCGAGTGTTCCCAGGCTGCTTTAACAGCTCGATCGGGCAGTGGAGGCACTTCAGCAGTGGTTTCCAGCAATGCCGCCACCTCCTGCCGAAGCCAGCCGGGATCAAGCAACTCGCTCACCTGATTGCGCCAGTTTGAGTTTTGCGCCAGCACCCGACCATCCTGGGTTTGCAGCATGACGGGTAAGGGTAGATGCTCTAGCAGTTCACGCAAAAGCCCGCTCAAGGACGATGGATCGGCACCTTGATTAATCCCGTTAGCAAAAGAAGCAACGAGTGGCGTTTTGGTTTGATTCACGCCCAACTCAAGCACCGGACGCGTAAGAAACTCAAGCAGACGTACTGTATCTAGCAACCCCAGAAAGTCACCTTCGCTCGTTTCGACTCCATAACAGGCATGAGGCTGTGCATGTAGGTATGGCAAGAACTGGTCGATCGGCAGAGTGGCAGACAGCAGCACCAGCGGTGCCACAAGGGATGGAGTAATCTCGATCAGGGGTTGGTCAGAGGCACTATGCTCGTTAACGTGCGATTGACCAGCCAAGGGCGGCTCCTTAAATGACTGATCGCGTGAAAACTGATCACGTTTGAATGCCTGGTCGAATCGTCCCACTTTCATGAGATGCTTCAACAAATGCTGCGAACTGACCCAGCCGATCGCGTGCTGCTGTTCATCTACCAGCACCAGCCGATCTTGGAAGATTAGAGTTGGCAATGCACTCGTCAATTGCTCCAATGACGCCAGGGCTGTTGTTACGCGCACCGTTGATAGACACACCGCCACAGGCTCAATAAACGCTTGGAGACAGGGAATCGTTGGAATCATAAAACGCCTGCCTGAAAAGAGGTGACGGAAAGCAGGCGACGCTGAAATGGATAATCATCCATGTGCGCCACGGCTCAGGAGAAAGGATTTAAAGCGATGAGAGGTGCGAGCGTCTACACAAATTGACTAGCTAAACTATAGAACCGAAATGGCTTAGCCCTGGCAAATACGCTGAATAATTTCACACTGTGTTGTTACTCCATCC
>JBBSHC010000516.1:0-3625 GCA_038253425.1 Leptolyngbyales cyanobacterium
GACACCTTAACTTCTGACAAAGCTGGTAAGTAGCTGGGTATAGTTAAACTGAAGATGATTTTGGAGGGGGAGGGGGGTGAAACCACGGTCTGGTAGCAAAGCGCCACCCTCTTTTTGCGATTAATGAGGGATACCTACTTACCAAGAACTTACTTACCAAGAACTGAGCACGCTTTTATTCAAATCATTTTCGTGAATTGCATAGAAACTTGTTGTAGAGAAATCTCAATAGGTCTTTAGCTCGACTTTATTCATTTGAAATTGAAGCCATTCTTGACGGTGCTTAGCTCGTAGGCAGGCGCTCAAACTTTTTTAGATGTTCAGCGTTTAACCGCTAGCAAGAAAAGTTTAGAGAAAATCTGATATGCCACAGCTACTGCTAATCAAGGTTTTAGGGTTTGGATAAAGTCGAGCTGATGCAGTTTTAGTAAAAGCTAACCAGAAAAACGGCAATATAGGGACGCGAGTAGCTGGCTGCTCTTGTGTGTGGATCACAATAGACCAAAAGCAAGACTAATAGCACGATTATGCCAGTCATCCGGCTGAATCTCAGCAGTCTCACAGATTGACAAAATAAATAGAGTTCAGCGTCTTATCTCTACCTCGTTACGTTCAGCGCTATGGTTGCTTTACGCCATGCGTCGGCGCAAAATCTCTACTAGCATGGAAAAGGTTGCTGGTACGGGTGCAACAACTGCGATCGCGGTTGCTAAGACGGGATGTTGTAAGTGTAAGCGCCACGCATGGAGCGCTTGCCCTGAAAGATTTACGCCCACGGGTCTTGCGGAACTATAGACCGGATCCCCAACGATCGGGTGTCCTAGATGGGCGGTATGTACTCGAATTTGATGGGTGCGCCCTGTTTCTAACGTAAAGTGCATGAGTGTGTAGTTACCCAGGCGTTCTTTAACCTGCCAGTGTGTAACGGCGCGGCGTCCGCCCTGGGCTTCGGGCACGATCGCCATCTTTTTGCGATCGACCCGGTGACGACCAATAGGCAAATCAATGGTACCGCTCTCACCCGCAGGCGTACCGTAGACAACCGCCAGGTATTCGCGTCCTGCCGTTTTCGCTTTTAGTTGAGCTTGCAAATGCTGATGTGCCTGATCAGTTTTAGCAACGGCGATGGCTCCACTCGTATCTTTATCGAGACGATGCACAATACCGGGACGCTGTACACCACCGATGCCTGCAAGGTTGTCGCAATGGGCTAACAGCGCATTAACCAGGGTGCCGCTCTCATGACCGGGTGCGGGATGCACGACTAAACCAACGGGCTTATTGATGATTAAAAGGTGGTCGTCTTCGTAAAGAATCTCTAGCGGTATGGTTTCTGGCTGGAGGTCGAGCGGTTGGGCGGCGGGAATGGTGATGTGGATGCGATCGCCCACCTGCACCAGCGCTTTTTTAGACGTACAAACCTGCTGGTTAAGCTGTACTTGCCCCTGCTCGATCAGCTTTTGGAGCCGCGATCGCGAAAGGTCGGGCAATTGGTCTGCCAGCCACACGTCAAGCCGTCCACTCGTTGCTTCTGCCTGTAGTTCAATGTCAGTCAAAGTTTATGATCCAGTGTTGCTACCGCATGGCATAGCTATGGCTATAGCTATTCTGGTTAGGACGGGGTGCAGGGGTGGAACCCCTGGCTGGGGGCATTGCCCCCACACCCCCTTTGAGCCCAATGTCCTAAGCTCTGTGGCGGCAGCTATATGTGTACTCCTTTTACCATTGTGCTGTGAATTGGGGTGCGATCGCTGTCCCGTGGTGGCACTGAAGTAATCAGAATCAATCGGTTGCTGAGCGAAACAATACGTTACGGTTTGCAATCAAGGTATCTTTAGGTAGCGAATTCAGACGTGCAGATGCCTATGAAACCTTACAAAGCCGGACTGTGGCTTGCGCTTGCCGTAGGCGTCTTTGCTATTATTTGTTTGTCTACGCCAATCAAATTGCTGTTTGATCAAGCGTTTCTGGTTATGGAACTCCATCAACTGGGTCCTTATGCTGCGTTGATGTTTGTACTGGGGTTTGCGATCATCACCACTCTCGGCTTTCCTGGCAATGTTTCCACGATCGCAGGTGGAGCCGTTTTTGGGCTGTATTGGGGTACGCTGTGGTCGCTCACTGGTGCCACATTGGGCGCGATCGGTGCGTTTTTGTTGACCCGCTATCTCGTTTATGACTGGGCAACACAGCGCTTTGGGCAGAAGAACCTGTTTCAACGGATCAATCAAGCGATCGCTCACAATCCCATGACTTTCATTCTTGCCGTCCGTTTTACGCCGCTGTCGCCTTTCAGTCTCGTTAATTTCCTGTTTGGTCTCACGCCCGTTGCTTTCAAGACTTATACGATCGGCACCTTCTTTGGCATTATTCCGCTGACGATCGCCAATACCTGGCTTGGTGCAGCGGGTAAAGAGGCATTCAGCGGCGGCGATCGCCAACCAGTTTTTCTAGCGCTGGGTCTGCTTACGATACTCTCGGTGCTGCCGCTGCTGGTGAAGCAGAAACCCACCGCACAGCAGGAAAGGACGAACCTTCCCAGACGGCGCCAGCGTTCATTCAAATAGCATGTGTTCTACCGCGTCCTCAAGCTCACTCGTCTTTACAAGCCAGAACTCTTATGCAGGGGGTGTGGGGGACTGGGGGAAGTCCCCCGGACACAATCTCTGGGCGAAGCAGAGCTGTAACGATACCGTTGTTTGCCGCACTAAAACGGTAGCCCCAACGCTTTAGTAATCAGCGGCAGCAGTTTGGTGCAGGCTTCGGCAAGTTTGGCAGTGTCGGGCAGAAAAGACACAGCACCTTTGAGAAACGTAATCGCTTGGCTGCCCAAGCCCTTTTTCTCTGGTTGTTCTGGATCTTGGGCGACTTCTGCCAGCACCTTGACGTTTTCCAGTGCCGAAGCTTTGCCCTTTTCAGGCAGGGCGGCATCGCTTTCAATGGCAGCTTGCAGTTCGATGAGCAGTTCTTTAATGCCGGGTTGCGCGGGGTCAGGCGCACTGGGCAACTGGTTGACGACGTTGGAGACACTGCCGCTGATGGCTCCCAGGTTGATAGTCGATCCAGTGACGTTGCCGCCAATACTTACACTCTGGCTTTTGTCTGTACTGTCGCTCATGGCTTTACTCTCGGCGCTGGCGGTTACTTCAACGGTAACAGGGCGATTGGCGAGTAGGCGCAGAATCTCTGTCATGTCAGCGCTTTTCTCACGGTAGATGGTGATCTGCTCGTCTTTGGCTTTCAGTTCAGCGTGATATTTCGCTTCCAGTGCTTTGAGTGTCACGTCATAGTTTTGATTGAACTCGCTGTGCAGTTTCGCCTTGTCTGCTCTCTCTGGAACGCTGACTCTGACCCCCACTACACCATCGCCCTTGTTTTCAATGCTTTGAATGGTCAGTTCGGTGTCGCCATCGCTTTACTGACCTTGGTGGGAGGAGCCATTAGCGATCGCCCGCCCTCCACAAACTGCCGCAAGCACTCCTTACAGCGGTAGCACTGCTTGCTCCGGCGATACCCATTTTTCGATAACTGCTCCGATCGACAGTGGGGGCATATCATTACTTTCATTACATCGCTCGACTGATCCTCCCCCAGATGCGGCTCTAAATATGACACCAGCAAATCC
>JBBSHC010000517.1:0-3619 GCA_038253425.1 Leptolyngbyales cyanobacterium
AAGATACGGTCGATGATGAACCCGCTGTTGGGTAAACCAAGCCAATAAACAGCAGCTAAACCTTTAAGCGATCGCCGCTTTTCTTTGCGTTCGCCATGCAATACACGCGACTCAATGCCTCAACCGACAAGGCTGTATTGATGCTATGCCTACAGTGTTGCTCAGGTATTTTTACAGGGTAGAGTTGTCTTGCTCAAACGATGGATACTCTGCGGTGTCATTGTCAGCAGGCGCTTCGCGATCGACATCCAAAACGGTAAAGTCGTCTAGATTATTTTCAACCGCGTCCAGCCGATGAATCTGGATTTGGTGCAGTCGGGGACCTTCAGCGGCGATGATGGTAAATTCGGAGTTGTCGTACCGTAGGATTTCGCCCAGTTGGGGAATTTTTTGAAGCTGAAAGAGCAGAAATCCACCCAGCGTTTGATAGTCATCTGCTAAAGGCAACGTCATGTTGAGCAACTCGTTGACCTCTTCCATGTCCATTTGTGCCTGCACTAAAAAGGTTCGCTCATCCAAAACCTGAATGCTCATCGCATCGTCGCTTGAGGGTTCAGCCGTATCGCCCAAAATCTCAGCGATCAAGTCCTCGATCGTCACCACACCTGCCGTCCCGCCATATTCATCGACTACCATCACCATTGGCTGGCGCGATCGCTGCATGAGGGGTAGCAGCTCACTCAGCAGCATATACTCTGGTACAAACCGAGCAGGGCGGAGCCAACCTTGAATGGAGCGGTGCAGGTCAAGCGTTTCTTGTGCCAGGGGTTCGGCAAGCTCTTTAAAGTAGATAATGCCACGCACATCATCTAGCGACTCACCGACTGCGGGATAGCGTGAGTGTCCCGACTGAGCCACTTCTTCCAGCAAGTCCTTAAAGGTGGCATCGTAGGCAACAGCGGCAATGCTGGTACGTGGCACCATGACTTCACCTGCCGACACATCACCAAATTCAAAAACGTTGCTGAGCAACTGGCGCTCCTCGGCTTCCAGTCCTGTGGACTGGCTTGAGGTCGCAATGATGAGTTGCAGTTCTTCGGGCGTGACTTGATTTGACCAGCCCTGCCCTGTGTATTGAATACCACCTAGCCGTAAGAGTAAACGAGTAGACTGGTTCAACACCCAGATGAAGGGATGGAAGATGCGGGCGATCGCCAAACTAGGTGCTGCCAGAAACCGCGCCAACTGTTCGGAGTAAAGGAGCGCCACCGACTTTGGGCACAGTTCGCCCAACACAATTTGCAGATAGGCAATCAACAAAAACGTGGTCGGAATGGCAATGGAGTGGGTTAACCCCTGGCGATAGTCGTTCGGCAACGGTAGTTGGCTTAGCCAGTGAGACACTAAGCCTGCCATCGCACTTTCCCCAATCCAGCCCAATGCCAGACTAGACAGCGTAATGCCCAGTTGCGTGGTAGAGAGCAAGCGCTCAATGCTTTGCTGCAAATCCTGTACCGTGCGCGCCTGAGCATCACCCGCATCAGCAAGTTGATTAATCCGCGATCGACGGACGGAAACCATCGAAAATTCAGCCGCTACAAAAAAGGCATTAATGGCGATCAACAGTAGGACTGATAGCATACGTGCTAACGTCGCCGACCAGGTGAGATGGACGGTAGGTGGGTCAATCAGTCCGACACTAACCACGAAGTCAACCAGCGAAACACCCGTCATTTGCAGCACAGTGGAATGGCATCGATCGTCAAACGGCGATAAAATGCTTCACCGAGTAAGAGGAATATCTGACAACTGTAGCTGAAGCTGTTTATCTGGATAGTCGGTTAACGAAAGGGACACCTTTTGCACCCCATCAAGCGATTTCGCAGAAATGTTGATGGTGCCAGGGAACACGTCACTAGAAGCTGGTAGTTCGGCTGGTAGCCCTTCTGCTGCTGCCTTTACAGTGCGTCCCTGGTCGTCTGTAACGGTCAACAAATCGTAGAGAAAGCGGACAGGCTTTTTACCGTTGTTATGCAGGTTGACTGTTAAAACCATTGCATCTCCTTTCTGCCGCGCCGATTCTACCGTCAGGGCAACATCCCGGCTCGTAACGGTGAGAGGAAAGCCAGCTTGACTTGGCGTTGGGGTCGTCGTCGCTTTGGCGGTTGCCACCGGATCGGTGCTGGCTTTTGCTTCTTTGCTCGTGCTACCGCTCATCCGAGCCTTGACATTGGCAATAATTTTAGCTTCTGGCAAAACGGCTAATTCTTCGCGTCGTGCGCCGTCTGACTGACGACCAGTCGTATTGCTGTTAGGACGAGTATCGGGCTGGGTGATTCCTTTCAAGGCTTCACGACCCAGTGCCGATCCCCACGTTGCACTGACTAATCCCGCTCCAATCATCAAGACGAGAAGGGTTAAAGTGAGGGCGACGGTAGAGTTTAGTTTCATAGAAGCAGTCGGTTAGGGGCTGGCGCACTCGACACAGGGCGATGCAGAAATAGCGATCGCTCCAATTCTAGACATAGACGCTCACAATTCAGCATAAAATTTTAAAACGGTTAGTAATGTTAGAGACGCACATCCCTTTCTGAGTCGTCTTAAATGCCTAGACATAGCACACTCTGACGCAAAGCAAGTCCGAAAATCGGTATACAATAAGGTGCAACCAGGGTTGGCCGAGCGGTTTAGGCAGCGAACTCATAATTCGCCTCAGGCAGGTTCGACCCCTGCACCCTGGATTAAATAAACGATCGAGCTGATCGAGAGTACAAAGCTGATGTGAAACTACCAGAGGCTCAAAGGTTACAGGTTAAGCTTCTGGAACCCTTTAAGCCTCTGGGGTAATGCTCCAACTTGATCTAGACACGCAAGCTACCAGAGGGCTGGCACTCGTGGTTTTTGCTGCAACGGAGTTGTGGGCGTTGGGGGTAGAGACTGCACTTGAGGAAAGTCAGTAGTGAGCGGACGGATGACTTCGCCGGGCGGCAGATCACGCACTGATTCATTAAAGGGGTTGGGGAGGTCAGCAGTACGAATCACAGGACGGCTTGCCATCTGACGCGACAGTAAGTCTTGGTAAAACTCATAGATTGCGCTGCCATCACGGGCAATTTCGTTGTCAGGGAAGGAGTTGCGGATCAGAACACCCGGACCAAAGATATAGCTGACCTGTCTGGGGAGGCTGCGGTTGCGAAAAAAGTCGCGATCGTTGGAGAACTGCACCTGGTTCAGTTGATCGGGAATGTTGTTGAGTACTCCAGTCGTCGGATTGTCAAAGGTCTCTTGCGCGATCGCTGCGGATGCCGCAATGGTAGAAAAGGCAATGACTGCGAGTCCAACCAGTGTGCTTTTAGAACCGATGCCCATAACGTCACTCCTCAAGGGTTTGATCTGTAGGTGTTTAGCTTTAAGACTAAGATCAGAGTTGGATGGACAATTTCCAGCTTTCAGCACAAACGGGTTTGATCTGAAATTTGTTTGGCAACGGTTGGCAACTCATTGTTTTGCAACTAATCGTTTGTTAGCCAATTGTTGGTAAACCACCTGTTGTTAAACCATCTACTGATCCGTTGCTTGCAGTCTACCCAAATTTTCTCTTTAGTCTGCATCAATTTTACTGAGTTTGCACGTATTTATGACCAAAAATAGCCAATCATTAACGAACGTTCCCCTCTCA
>JBBSHC010000518.1:0-3617 GCA_038253425.1 Leptolyngbyales cyanobacterium
ATTCCTTTGAGCGAGGCGTACGAGCTTGTAGGACAAATCCTTGGGGATAAGCAACCAATTTTGAGAGAGCAACCAGCCCAGTATGAGAAAATTATTACTACGTGCCCATCCTGCTCTCAAAAGCTTCGTGTACCAATCGCTTTAGGAGCATTAACCCTTAATTGTCCAAAGTGTCAATTTAGCTGGTGGTTTTGGTCTCCAATCTCACAAGGTAACGTAAGAGAAAAGCGTACAACTACGACTAGTAAAGCATGGTGCAATAATTGCAGAAGTAAGTTTGGGACAGGCAGTTGTAAAGCATGTAGGGCAGCAATTAGGCGCTAATACGATCCCTCTAATGAAGATCTCGTTAACCAAGGGTACTGCTTGTCTAGAACCAAGCATCGGTACTAATGCTGTTTTAAACAGCTTTAAAGCATGACTCACTAAACAGCACCGAATGACTTGCTAACGGTGGACGGCCAGATACTAAAGGCGCGACCGTGAGCAGGGATGCCAGCCACTTTTAAGGGCAGCAGTCGCTTGAATTGCCGGAACGGGCTGCTCAGCACCGTCGAATCTTCAAAAGAATAGTAAAGTAAAAGAATGTAAACAATTCTCAGCAAAGGCTCGATCGTCATGCGCGTAATTTTAATGACGGGCAAAGGGGGCGTCGGCAAAACCTCCGTTGCAGCAGCAACTGGTCTGCGTTGCGCCGAGCTTGGCTATCGCACCCTTGTCCTTAGCACTGACCCTGCCCATTCCCTTGCCGATAGCTTTGACCTGGAACTGGGGCACGAACCTAAGCTTGTGCGCCCAAACCTGTGGGGAGCCGAGCTTGATGCCCTAATGGAGCTAGAAGGTAACTGGGGTGCAGTCAAACGCTACATCACGCAGGTCTTGCAGGCACGGGGAATGGACGGTATTCAGGCAGAAGAACTGGCTATTCTCCCCGGCATGGATGAGATCTTTGGTCTGGTTCGCATGAAGCGTCACTACGATGAAGCCGAGTATGATGTGCTGATTATCGACTCTGCCCCTACTGGCACAGCACTGCGGCTGTTAAGCCTGCCCGAAGTCGGCGGCTGGTACATGCGAAAATTTTACAAACCGTTCCAGGGCATTTCCGTGGCATTACGTCCGCTGGTGGAACCGATTTTTCGCCCGATCGCGGGCTTCTCTCTCCCCACCAAAGAAGTGATGGACGCGCCCTTCGAGTTCTACGAACAGATTGAGGCGCTGGAAAAAGTGCTAACCGATGGCACCCAAACTTCTGTGCGACTGGTGATGAACCCAGAAAAGATGGTCATTAAGGAATCGCTCCGCGCTCACGCCTATCTGAGCCTGTACAACGTGGCAACGGATATGGTGGTGTCAAACCGCATCATTCCTGATTCCGTTTCCGACCCATTTTTCCAGCGTTGGAAAGAACAACAGCAGCAGTACCGCAAGGAAATTCACGAAAACTTTTCGCCCTTGCCCATTAAAGAAGTACCCCTCTACTCGGAAGAGATGTGTGGGTTGTCGGCACTCGATCGCCTGAAAGAAACCCTCTACCCAAATAACGAAGACCCGGCACAGGTTTACTACAAAGAAACGACGCTACGAGTGTACAAGACAAACAGCAGTACAGCCTGGAAGTCTACCTGCCAGGTATCGAAAAGAGCCAAATTGAACTCAGCAAGACAGGGGATGAGCTAAACATTCGCATTGGCAATCACCGCCGCAATTTGGTCTTGCCACAAGCATTGGCAGCACTGGAACCTGCCGGAGCCAAGATGGAAGATGATTATCTCAAAATTCGGTTTGCAGACGCAGCACAGGTTTAAAGGCTAAGTTTTGCCACGCGATCGCGGTTTCTGGAAGGGATACATAGCGGTTTTCGGTTGAGTACAGCACAGCTTTGAATGCGCGTTCAGCGGTTAGCGTTCAGCTAGCAGCCTTGGCTAAGCGGACTGTGGCTGATACATTTCAACATCGCTGGAAGTACCGCTGCCAGCAAAATAGCCTCAAAGCTATTGCCTCTAAGCATAGGGATTTCTGACCACAGTAGTCTTTCTGACTACAGTAACAGTGCCAGTCACTTTACTGACCTGGAGGCTTGCGGTATTGTCGTGAAGGGTTTCTGCCGCTCGGTTAAACCCTGCTCGATCGCTGACATGATGCTGCATGACTCGTTTCAAAGCTCCTGCCTTCACCGCTGGATTCAGAACGCTCTTTCTCTCTGAAACCACACTGTTTAGTCGCTCAGTTTTAATTCTGGCGGCGCTTTTCTTCGGTTTTACCCTGGTATTGGGTCTGCACCGTTACTTCACCTTTTTTGCTTCCTACGACCAGGGCATTTTCAATCAGGTGTTTTGGAATGGGCTGCATGGGCGCTTTTTTCAAAGTTCGCTGTCGTCGGTGCTGTCAAGTGCGGTTGTACACGACCATCAAGTGCCAGCCGTGTTTTATCACCGTTTGGGGCAGCATTTTACGCCTGCACTCTTACTGTGGTTGCCCATCTACGCGCTGTTTCCGTCTCCAGCAACGCTCGTAGTCATTCAAACGGGCTTGGTGGCGATCGGTGGGCTGCTACTGTATGCTCTGGCGCGGCTCTATCTTCTGCAACCATCGCTGGCGCTGATGCTAACGGCGGGTTATTACACTACCAACGCGGTCCTTGGTCCGGTGTTTTCCAACTTCCACGATCTGTGCCAGATTCCAGTCTTTGTGTTTAGCCTGCTGCTAGCAATGGAAAAACGCGTCTGGTGGCTGGTCTGGCTCATGGCGTTTTTGATCTTAATGGTGCGGGAAGATACAGGCGTCATTTTGTTTGGCGTCGGTTTCTATATGCTGGTGAGCCGTCGGTTTCCCAAAACGGGGTTGGCAATTTGTGCGGTGGGTTTTGGCTACGTGCTGCTAGTAACCAATGTCTTCATGCCAGCCTTTTCAGATGATATTTCGCGGCGCTTTGCGATCGAGCGGTTTGGTCAATACGCCTCTGGTGATCAGGCATCGACGTTGCAATTGCTCTGGGCGATCGCCAGCCATCCAGAGCGGGTACTGGCAACCATATTTCGTGATCCTAAGGTCAAAGTTTTTTATCTATTCATCCAGACCATAACGCTGGCATTTATACCGTTACGTGCGCCCTATGCGTGGGCGATCGCGGGCTTTCCCCTCTTGCAACTCTGCCTTCAGAAAGGCGATTCTCCACTGGGCATCCATATCCGCTATGCCATCACGCTGGTGCCAGGCTTGTTCTACGGTGCCGTGCTGTGGTGGTCTACTCATGCTACTCAGTTCAAACCTCGCTTCCGGCGTTTTTGGGCAGGCTGTATGGCCGTATCGCTGTTGCTTGGGTTGGCTTACAACCCGCATGGGGTCTTCTACTTCGCTGTGCCCACGTCGTTTCAGCCCTGGATTTATGTCTCTTTGCCGCGCCAGTGGGAGCATTCCAGCCACATCAACAACCTGTTGCGACAGATTCCCGCCGATGCCAGCGTTAGTGCCACTACCTACATCGTGCCGCATGTGTCAACGCGACGAGAAGTGCTGCGAGTGCCGTTTATACAGGTTCGCAATGACCAAAAAGACGTTGCAGAGGTCGATTACTTGATTGCTGATTTGTGGCAGCTAGAGCGCTTTCAAGTTGC
>JBBSHC010000519.1:0-3611 GCA_038253425.1 Leptolyngbyales cyanobacterium
CACGCAAAGTGCGATCTAAAAGTGCATCGGGCAAACGTTGATCGTGGGACAGCAACACCAATACATCAGAGAACAGATTTTGCTCACCCAGCCTGGTGTAATGCGTGACGCCAACTAAAAACGTTAGATCAAACCAATGACAATCAGAACGCCCCATTCGCTCAGTCTGCTGAACGTGGTAGCAATACAGATTTAAGCCTGGTTCATCTCTTCGCCACAGTTGCGGGTGCTCAAAGGAAATCTGTTCCTGAGAAATCTGAGCTAACCCTTGAGCAAGTACCCGAGCTAAAGTCTGTGACGCAGCAGAGATCATAGGTCAGAAATTGCGGTAGCCTGTCTTTCCATACTCTAGGAAAGGGACTCGACTCGCGAAACTCGACTTTAGTTAGCAATTGTGAGGATCGTCTAACTAAAACCTGCACTCCGTGACTGCTAAAGACAGGCAGTTGACAAGGAGAACGTTAAGAAATATACAAAAAATCCTTAATCGTTTGTGGTGGTTCTGTAGGGGGAATATTAGAACTGGTAATTTTAGCGAGGCAGACAGCTCAGCTTTTGTGGTACTGACGGTGCTACGTCTTTGAAGCTTTACGTGGGCGCTGCTAAGAGCCTTACTGTCTTTGGGGCTATAGCAAACGAGGATCTAGATGTTTCCTGACTGTAAATATAATCTGAGTAAAAGTAAAAACTACGTAACTATACTGCATAGTGGCTAAAGTTGGCTCATACTTATGGCAGATTTTGGGCATGAGGGGCGTTCAGATGTCGATTTCACTCCCGGTATATCCTGATCAAGGTTCGCTAGAGGACGATGTGTACCAGACCCTTTGGCAGACATCGCTCAAGGAATTTGTGCATCAGTTTGAGTTTGTTGGTGGCGGCATTTTGTCTGGTGCGCCTCATCATCAGCCCCGTCAGACTGTTTACTGGCGTGAGTCATCTGGGCTTGGCACTTTGACCCTCGAAGCCGTGGTCGAGTGGACGCACTTTGCTCAAGCAGAATTGTTTGACATTATGGCGATCGACGTACCACGGCTGGCTGGTCCCTATCATCTGTATGGGTGTCTTTGTACGAAAACGCCCGACACACTCTGTTATTTGCTGTGCTGGAGCCTCACACCCCTTTCTGAGCATCAACGGTATGGGATCACTCTGTATGCGCGATCGCAGCACGTCGAGCGTCAGACCTTGCAAGGTTCCAGCACCAAGGTGGCGCTCCAGCGTACTCGACATCAGCTTCAAACACCGCTGGCTCTCATTTTGTTGTATGCCGATTTGCTCAAACAGACGGCTATGGAGCGACAAACGCTGGAGTGGCTAGAGAGCCTGCATACCACCGCTGAAAATATGCATATCAGCCTCACCCATTTAACGGATGCCGCGTCAACCGCTGACTGCGGAGAGCGCTATAACCTGCGGCAACTGGTGATGCAATGTTGCCAGGAATTGCAGCCCTGGATTGCCGAAAAACAGCTCACTGTAGTCTACGGCTCTCAAGCGTTGTGGCTTCAGGTTAACGAGTGGCAAATGAGACAGGTCTTTCAAAATTTGCTCCACAATGCGATCGCGTTTAACCCCATAGGCGGACAGATTACCTGCGAATGGCAAGGGTTTCAACGGGAGGTGTTGATCAAAGTAAGCGATCAGGGCACTGGGTTATCGGCAGAGGATTTACGATCGCTCGGCACGCCGTTTTATTCTCGCCGACCGGGTGGCACAGGCTTGGGGTGGTCGATCGCCAAGCAAATTATCTTAGAGCACCGAGGTAGCTTATGGGCTGAAAATCTAGCGGACGGTGGTGCCCAATTTTGCCTGACCCTACCTCGAACGTGTTCATAGGGTCTTGTGAAATGACTCAGTGGTGAAATGACAAAGTAGAAAACCCATCTCAACCAATAGCAGTCTCTCAAAGCTTTCAGCCATCAGCGCTCAGCATCCACCATGTTCAGTTTACGTATGTGCGGCTTACTGATTTGTTCTTCCTGTTCCCTGTTTCCGTTTTGAAAGCTAATGATGGAGCAGCCGTTAGCCAATACCAGCATCGATACATTTGTTCAACCTGTTGATTCGTTTGCCGCTCCTTAACGAATTTGCCTACTAAGTATTTGTTTTAACCCTATGTATCCCTTACCTACCTTACCTGCCCCACTGACTCACCCAATCTCCACCTTATTAGTTGATGATTGTTTTGCTTTCTGTAAGGGGTTGAGCAGCCTGTTAGCGTTTTACAGTACGACGAGTAACCTGCAATTTCAGGTGGTTGGTCAAGCCACATCGTTGGAGCAGGCGATCGAACATGCCATTCAACAGTCACCCATGCTGATCTTGTTGGATATGGATCTGGGGCAAAGCAGTGGTATTGAAGTGTTGCAGCAGTTGCGATCTCATTCCAAAAACAGTCACGTACTAGTGCTGTCAGCGCATCAGGAAGGGGAGTGGGTCTATCGAGCCATGCAGTCAGGGGCTAAAGGCTATTTATTTAAACAAAATCTCTCAACCCATTTGCTCGAAGCAATTCAGGTGGTAATGCAAAATCAGATCTATCTGTCACCCGAAGTGGCAACCTGCTTTTTCCATCTCTTTCATTTTACGGCAGGTCGCTCTATGTCAGGCAATCAAACCATTCATTTGACTGAACGCGAACGCGAAGTCTTACATTGGCTGGTACAGGGTGCATCCAATGAAGCGATCGCCCAAAAGCTAACGATTACCGTCGGCACAGTTAAAGCATATCTGACCACAATCTTCGAGAAAATGCACGTTTCAAGCCGTACCCAGGCAGCGTTGCAAGCGCTTAAACTGGGCTTGGTTTCAGCCTAGCTGGACGATCGCTGTTGCGCTTAAATCATGATGCGCTTGAGTGCAAGGATCACGTTATCGGCGCGAATTGTGCAGTGGTGAGGTCGGTGTTCCGCGTTCCAAGCTCGATGTTCCGTGTTCTGAGCCTGAAGTTCTGTACTTTGAGGCTGGCGTTCCGTGTTTTGATCTCGAAGCTTCGTGTTCTAAGGTCAGAGTTTTGAGCGTTGAGGCTGAAGTGTCACGATCGGAGGTCGGAGTTTCGAGTTCCGAAGGCGAAGTTTCGGGTTCCGTAGTTGGAGTTTCGAGAATTGCAAGCAACGCTTCGCGTTTCTTAGATGCCGAAGGCTATACGGAGGTTGAAGGGTGAGGGGCAAAGGGCGTTAGCGAAGCTCTCCGTTCGCATCGCGTTCCGAAAGAAAGGAATCGCTCTCTAAATCCTACTGAGTATCCAGCATCAGGGCACGAAAGCCTGCTTGAACAAAATGACGATCGCCCGTTACTGCATCACTTAAATGGTGCTGTTGCATGACAACGAAAGAAATACAGTCGGTCAAGCCCCAGGTTTTGTCAGAACGAGATTGATAAAGCGCGAGTGCCTGCATCATTAGTGCTGTATCGACGCTGACGACTTTGATGTTGTCGGTACGGTAGCACTGTTGGATAAATTGAACGGCACCATTGCGATTGAATGCGCTCAAGGCATTGCCAACTTCAGCAAAGATGGCTTCTGTGATCCAAACTTCGGAGGCTGCACGAATGCGGGGAAACAGTTGTTTTGCCTGGTTGTGGTAATCGTCGCGGGGGTTGAGCAA
>JBBSHC010000520.1:0-3608 GCA_038253425.1 Leptolyngbyales cyanobacterium
ATCTAGCAGCGCAAGGGTGAGCTTTACCGAAACAACTGAACCAAAAATCAGACCCAATGTGATGATGGGGCGCTTATACTCACCAAAAAAGTCGGATAAGTAATCAGGTAATCCAGACAGGAACGCATAAAGGCGATCGGCCACTTGTTTGAGTTGCTGCGCTGTTTCAGAAGTTGTTTCTGTATCAGATGCGGGGGGTAGTAACAGCGGATCATCTAACGATGGCTCAGTGTCAACAGTAAAGCCTCCAAGGCTGGCATCGGGGTATTCAGTTTCTTGCATGTCAGGGTTCATATTCATCACCTGGGATTAATGACTGGGGCAAGCTGGATAAAAAATATCCCAGCAATAAAACTACGAATCTTACGAAATCTAAGAGTACAACGTCTCCAACATACCGATCTTAAAAAGAGGTTTTATCACTAGTAAGATAGATTGAGCAAGAGGGGGTGGTGCCAATCAGGTCTCACTTAACAACATGTCCCTACTTATTTGGGTGTCCCCGTTGCTGAAACAGACTAACCATCAAGAAAATTAGTCCCAAGCGGTTGGATTATACCGCTAATGTAAGCTGCTAAACATTCAAATTCAATACAGACTGCTGAACTTATGCACCATTTACGATAAGCAAACTTGAGAATGATCTATCTTCCTCTCATGTTTCTCAGTCCATTTTCCCACCAGGGTTGCTAGAAAAACTCCCCTTTGCAGAGTCTTAGGGCAGTGTCATGCCTTCAATAGCGCCATCAAGCTGAACCTGCTAAACCAGAAAGTGCCAAGGAGTGTAGAGCACGATCGCCAGAAAAAACGACTGAGGACAGTACTTTTTCGTGCTCTAAGGTTGTCTTAAGCCAAGCTAGAAAGTGGGTTAACAGAGCTTCCGTGCTATGAAACTAAAAGCAGGATCGCGCTAGAAACCAGACTAGAATTGGCAAACAATCGAGGGCAATCTCTTATTTTCACCGCTGAAACCCTTTCTTAGGCTTGTTCACATCCTTATCCTTCGGTTTTGCTTTGCTCACTTCTTTCAACGCTTCCTGAAACAGGTCATGTAAGTGTAGAGGCACACTGGCAATCTCAGGTAACTCAGGGTCAAGCGGTTTGTTAAATTCTTGTAGCAATGCATCGAGATTGGTTGCAAGGTCAAAGTTCGGGCGCTCTAGGACGGTTTGCAAGATTGTTTCTAACTGGGTCGAATGCTCCGACGCCAGCCGACGCCAGATAAACGCATTGCTCTGGGCATCAGCCAAATATTTGCGAACGAGCTTCTCCGCTCCAGGTGAACTCTGCCAATCATCCGTTTCCAGCAGCTTCTTAAACTGCGTATAGGTTGGCAAAAACATCTGCCCCCACCGGGGATGAGCCAGTACCGTAATGCTTTCTGCCTTTTTCAGTTCGGGTGGTAATTCCACTTTTGGCGCGACCATTTTGGCAGCAGTCTCTTTGCTTTTCAGCATTGTTGAAACCGCTTTAGCCTCTACTCCCATTGCTTCGGCGGCGGCTTCGATTTCTGCCTCGTCCATCCCCGCTTCTGCCGCCAGATCCGCTAACGACTTTGACTCATCAATGCCAGCTTCAGCAAGTTGCTTTTTGGTTAGCACATCCTGAAACTCAGCAATTTTCTTGCCAAGCTGATAGCCCGACATGGTAACTTCATCGCTACCAAAAAAGTCTAGAAAGTCCTGGTGATAGCGTTCCACCGATCGCCACGCTTCTTCCAGCAACTCTGGTGCATCGCTGTAAAGAGATTCTTTGTAGTTTTGCTTAAAGTTACCGATCGCTACTGCCAACTTCGGCTTACCTAAACTTCCCATCGCCTTGTACGGTCCTGAGAATGTCCAGTACATATCCGTTACAGGCAAAATTTGAGTTAATAAAATCTCGCCCAGCTTAAACCGTTGCATCTCTTCCAACGTTTTTGAGTCATTTGGCTTGACTACATAAGGCTTAGCAGTCAGCCAGTTCATCAGCTCAAAACCATCCGGCAAAATTTTTGTGACAGCAAATAGCCCGACAAAGCTACGCTCCCAGCTCTTGAGCAAAGCACGATCGCTCTTCGATAAATCAGACGTCTCTCCAACAAATAAATCGATTGGGGTCTGATCTCCAACGCGACCCTCAAGCGCAAAGCGATCGACCACCAAATTTTGCTGATGCTGATCCGGCTGCGGCGATCGCGCCAACTGCTCAGCCGAATAACGCTCCAGAGCTGTCGCCAACGCTCCCTCAGCATCCAGCACAAAATCAACTAATGCTTGTTTCAGCTCGCGCGATCGCAGCAAAATTGCATCCACAGCCTAACCTCAATAATTGTTCCGCCACCATACGCTCTGACAGTATGCCAGCAAACACCCACTAGGCAGAAATCCTCAAGTAAAAGCAGTCTGCTCTGAAGAACGTCTACTTTTGGTGAGAAATGCTACCTTCTTTCACTTCCACTTCAAACAGGCAACCCACTCTTAAGCAGCCTTAGCCTCTTCACTCTTTAGCAACGGAAATCCCATCACTTCCCGCTGCTTTAAATAAAGCTGAGCCACCTGCCGCGCCAGATTCCGAATCCTGCCAATGTAGCGCGTCCGCTCCGTGACCGAAATTACCCCTCGTGCATCTAGCAGATTAAACGTATGCGAACACTTCAGCACGTAGTCGAGACAAGGCAAAACCAAACACTTTTCTACCAACTGCTTCGCCTCCTGCTCATAAAGACTAAACAGCGTCAACAGCATCTCTGGATTTGATGCCTCAAAGTTATAGGTTGACTGTTCAATCTCCCCCTGAAGATGCACATCACCGTAAGTAACCGAGTCATTCCACCGAATCTTCGTAAACGCATTCACATTCTGGAGATACATGGTCAAGCGCTCTAGACCGTAAGTAATCTCGATCGACACAGGGCGACAATCCACTCCACCACATTGTTGAAAGTAAGTGAACTGCGTGACCTCCATCCCATCAAGCCAAACCTCCCAACCTACACCCCAAGCCCCCAGCGTTGGTGACTCCCAGTTATCCTCTACAAACCGTATATCGTGGTCTTCAGGCTGAATCCCTAATGCCCTGAGCGAGTCCAAATAAATGTCCTGAATATTATTCGGCGACGGTTTAATCAGAACCTGGTACTGATAATAATGCTGATAACGATTTGGGTTTTCTCCATAACGCCCATCCGTTGGTCGGCGGCATGGTTCCACATAAGCAACAGACCACGGCTCTGGACCGATCGCCCGAAGAAACGTATGCGGACTCATAGTTCCAGCCCCCTTCTCCGTATCGTAAGGTTGGGCAATAAGCGCGCCACGATCGCTCCAGAACGCGTGTAGCGAGGCGATGACCGACTGAAAGTCCATATTCTTAAACCCTTGTCATGCTGTTCATGCTTTTTTTGATCTTTGCATGACTTGCGTTTTTCGGCTAAGACGTAACGGTGTTAGCCCTTGTAGGGTGTAGAAAAAGTATTTAGCCAGCAAAGCTTGACACTTTTCCGCTTATCCGGTTATATTCATTAAGCGGTCGAGAGGAAGTGAAGCGCGAGCGACGCTCTTGAAGCCGCCCGAACCTAGAGAATTGAATAGTTTGGAAGCCAGAATAGCACTTAAAGCTTGGAAAAG
>JBBSHC010000521.1:0-3607 GCA_038253425.1 Leptolyngbyales cyanobacterium
ATGTGCTGGGTGGACCCAACTCAGTACGTGGTTATGGCGTTGGCGATGTAGCGACCAGCCGTAGCTATTTTCTGGCGTCGGCAGAATACCGCTTTCCAATCTACCGCTTTATCGGTGGCGTGCTTTTTACAGACTTTGCCTCCGATCTGGGTACTAGCGATGAGGTGTTGGGAGAGCCAGGGGTACAGCGCGATAAACCAGGCATTGGCGCGGGTTTTGGTTTTGGCGTACGGCTCAACTCACCATTCGGTATCATTCGCGCTGACTTTGGCTTCAACAATGAAGGTGATAGCCGCTTTCAGTTTGGCTTTGGACAACGATTCTAAATGAAGAGCCAGAGCGGTAGAAAAAAGACTGACCCATTATACCAATGGTGCTGGTTGCAAGGATGACAGCCTATAAAGTAATGGGTTGTAAGAAATTTTTGCTGTTCACCATAATGACTAAAGATTTCTAGCGGTGAGGTTTGGTAGACCTCAGCTGTGAATTGCTCATTCTGCAAGATGAGTGATGAAGCCAGCGGTCTTGTCTACGTGCAAGGTGCAGCAGCCCATCTACCGCCTACTCCCACTGCGTAATCAAACCATCACCTTCAACGCGCAGTTGTCGCCCACGCCAATAAACGCCTTGCCCAAAGGCACCCAACAGCCAAACAAAAAAGGTTAAGCCGTCCCGTAAGGGTAGAATCCAGAGCCAACGTAGAAGATTGGGACAATTCATACTGGAAATGGCAATTGATACCTGGATGCAGCGGAGCAGAAGGGTTAGGAGGCTAAGGGCGATCGCCCAAGGAGCAAAATTAGACAGCAGTAGTAGTGGCACACAATAAACAGTGCCATAGCAGAACACCATGCTGTAGTACTGCATACCACGGTTAAAACGGATTGTTCTTGCCCAACGTAACTCTCTCTGGCAAACCTGAGCAACGTTTTCTTGCCCTGTATCGGATTCCAGCACATAGCAAGACAGTTCGATCCGATAACCTGCTTGAGCGGCTCGTTTGCCAAGATTGTAGTCTGACCCGATCCGGTTAAAGTGCAGCCCACCAAAGCTGGTCAACGTGGCTTTACGCGTGGCGATCGTAGCTCCAACCGCACACCGCAGCCCACGATCGAGGCTACGGGCAATCAACAAACTGGGAATAAAGTCAAAACAGCGCCCAAAGGAGGCGATCGCCGCTCCTAACGATCGTGGGTGATAGCCAATAAACGCGCAAGTAACAAGACCCACGTTTGCATCGACCAGCGGAGCTGTCACCGTTTGAATGTAATCGGCATGGACGCGAATATCGCTGTCTGCAAAAATGATGACCTCATGCTGAGCCGCTTCCAGCAAATAACTTAAGTTACTATCTTTGTAGTTGATGCCACGCGGTTCCAAACCGTAAAACAAGCGGGCGCGATCGGCGTAGGCTGCTACCAACTGTTTCAGTAAGGGGACGGCTAGATCCTGTGCATCAGTGACACCGAAAAGCACCTCATACTCTGGATAGTTCTGGAGACAGAAGGATGCCCAATTATCCCAGGCTCCAGCATCAAGCCCACAAACTGGCACCAAAATTGATACGGCTGGCTGGGGATGGTCTATGGCGCTAACAACATTGGGTACAGGTGTAAAGAACTGGTAAGTGAGCAGGGCACAGGTCAGATAAAAGACTAGCGAGCCACTGATCAGAAAGACAAGCAAAATTTCCAGAAACGTAGTCATCGTTGCTTTGCGTTAGTTTCTTTCTACTTAGAATGGTTCTTCTAAAAATGGGTTCATGTTGGAAGCCCAGACATGCTAAAAGCGAATAATAGTGTGATTGTGCTGTGCCTTCACAGCAGTTTAAGCGCCATTTTTAGGTTAACCAGTACGGTTAGCAGACAGCAACTGAACTAAGCACTTGTTAACCCAGTAATTAGTAGTTATAGCCACTGCCAGTAAGGTTAGGCGCACGCTAAAACTCATTAGTCAACAGAAAGCGTTTGCAAAAACGCAGTGCCGCAAGCTTTGTGACTACAGCTAT
The DNA here is from genome assembly GCA_038253425.1 of Leptolyngbyales cyanobacterium. GTDB lineage: Bacteria > Cyanobacteriota > Cyanobacteriia > Leptolyngbyales > Leptolyngbyaceae > Stenomitos. The sequence goes on from JBBSHC010000521.1 coordinate 2,009, forward strand.
AAGAGTGATGGAATAACAAGAACGCTAGTCGTCGCTTGTCATGCTAGTTGAATTCAATCTGTCCATAGTTCAGTTTTAGAATGCGATCGCCGAGATGGAAGTAGTGGTCGTCATGACTGATTACAATTACTGTCTTTCCTTGTTTCCGTAGTTGCGGTAAAAATTCCGTATAAAACAGGTTTTTAAATGTTGGGTCTTGATCTGCCGCCCATTCGTCAAAAAGATAGATCGGACGGTCTTCAAGATAGGCTGTCAGCAGCGTCAGCCGTTTTCGCTGACCTTGAGAAAGCGCTGTGGTCGAAAGCTTCCCTTGAGCCACCGTTACTTTTTGATCGAGGCGGAGGCGTTTTAAGTACTGCTGTGCCTGCACATCAAGATCGATTTGATCTAGCCCCAGAAGACGATCGAATAAGTAGAAATCAGCGAATACAACCGAGAAATGTTGACGATACCATTCCTGGCGATCGGCGCTAATGAGCTGCCCATCCAAATAAATTTCGCCCGCTTCGGGAGCATACAACCCCGTGATCAGCTTTGCCAGAGTAGATTTGCCACTACCATTGCCGCCCACAATAAAAATAATCTCGCCCCGGTGGAGGGTTAAGTCGATCGGACCCAGTACAAAGCAAGTGTCGTCCTGCTCCAGCCGATACGTATACGTCACACCCTTTAACGTCAATGCCTGCCAGTTTGAGCAAGCAGGTTCTGGCACTGAAGCCACTTCCGCTTGACTGGCTAACGAGAGCCCCAGTGATTCAATTTTGCTCAACGAAATGCTTGCCCGACTGATCGTTGGCAACTGGCTCACCAACCGATCCATAGGCAGCATCAGGTAGGTAAACGTTAAGACATAGCCCGAAATGGTTTGAACGTTAAGCGTCATAAACTTGGGCAAGGCAAAGAGCACAAACCCAACGGCAAAGAAAAAGATGAGCTTGCCCCAACTCGCTGTAATGGCAAACATCGTAAAACCAGCGATGCTATGACGACGGAAGGCTGACGCTGTCGGCTGTAAATCTTCTTGCAGAAACGCTTGCCGCCGCCAATAGTGCAGCTTAAGCTCCTTCGTGCCCTCGGTGACGGTACGAAAATGTTGAAACAGATAATCTTGCTCCTCACGCGCCGATGCCAGCAGTCTTTTGCCACGACGCAATAACCAACGGCAACTGCTGAGCGCTACGATCGTGAGCCCCACAACAAGAAACATCACATGCCAGGAAAGCCAGGTAATGTAAACCAAACAGCCTGCCACAGTTGCCAGGTCAATACAAAGAAAGGGAACCAGCCGTACTGCTTCTGTTACAGATTGCACATCATCGGTCAACGTTGCTAAGAGGCGCGGCGCACCCAGCTTTTCTAGATGGGCAAGCTCTGATGCCAAAATTTGACGGCTCAGACCAAGGCGCAGTTGAAACACCGACTGTTGCGCTAATTGAATCAACATCATCTGAGAAATAATGCTGGTGATTAACGCAATAAGGGCTAAACCCACAAAGACCCCAGCGATCGCACCAAACGAATGGATATTTCCCTGACTCAAGGAGCGACTGATCAGGGCAATCAAACTCGCTGTACTACCGCCGCTGAGAAAGCCTGTCA
>JBBSHC010000522.1:0-3601 GCA_038253425.1 Leptolyngbyales cyanobacterium
CTAACGGCTTCAGATGTTCTGGCTGTAACCATTGATGAGCAAAAGTCTGAAGGCGCGATCGCAATGCGTCTAAATTGGCTGCTTCTAAGGAAAAGCCGCCTGCTGCCCGGTGCCCACCAAATTTGCCCAACAGGTCTTTGCAAAACTGGAGCGCTTCAAACACGTCAAATTCGGGGATGCTGCGTGCCGAGCCTCGAATGTGCTGCTGCGCGTCATCTTCGTAGGTGCCAATAAAAACGGGCACACCATACCGCTCAACTAAGCGGGAGGCAACAATGCCAATCACACCATGATGCCAATGGGGCTGCACAATGACGAGCACTCGACCTTCCAGGGGCGTTGTGATGATCGCCGCATCCTCTGAACGCTGAGCGATCGCGTCTTCAACGATGGCGATCGCCTCTTGCTCAATTTGTTCGCATAGGAGTTGACGCTGCTTGTTAATTTGCTCACACTGCATGGCTCGTTCAAGTGCGGTGCCATCATCATCGGTTGTGAGTAGCTCGATCACAATTTGAGGATCAGAAAGCCGACCAACAGCATTGATGCGAGGACCCAGCCGAAAGCCGATCGCCTCTGGTTTCATCTGCTTGGCACCACTCAAGCCCGTCACCTGAATCAACGCCTGTACCCCTGCAAGTTTGGATTGAGGCAATAACTGAAGCCCCTGCCTCACCCACCGTCGGTTAACGCCTGTTAAGGGGGCTAAATCGGCGATCGTGCCCAGGGTAAACAGTTCCAGCAGTGAGTTGCCCAATTCGTGAGTTTTGCCCATGCTTTGTGCCAGCGCGATCGCCAGAATATACGCAACGCCAACCCCTGCCACACCCCGATAGGGAGACGTTTCAGCAATTAGTTTGGGGTTCAAAATGGCATTGGCATCCGGTAACTCAGGGGGAAGATCGTGATGGTCTGTAATGATGACCGTCAAACCCAGTTCACGCGCCCGTGCGATCGGTTGGTGAGCCGCGATGCCATTATCGACTGTCAAAATTAGCCCCACGCCTTCATCGTGAAATTCTTCGACGATGCGCTGATTAATGCCGTAACCGTCGCTCATCCGGTTGGGGATGGCATAATCCACTTGAGCGCCCAACGCGCGTAATGCCCGTGACAGAAGGGCTGTACTGGTCATACCATCCGCATCATAGTCGCCGCAAATCGCAATTTTCTGGCGGTTATTGATCGCATTAATGAGCAATTCCAGACTGAGCGGCAGATCGGGAAAGTCCTCTAACGGTGAGGGGAGTATTTCGGTTTCGGGATGCAAAAAGAGCTGTGCCTGCATGGGCGTAGTAATACCCCGGTTAAGCAGTACTTGCGCCAGCAGTGGTGACAAATTAGTTGCTTGCACGATCGCGGTGCTCGCTTCTGCCTGAGCGATCGCAATTTGCCAGCGCTGATCAGGTAGCTTACTACCTTCAACAGGCACGGTATCAGACGGACGTTGTTTTATCACAGCTTTCTCGGCACCCAACGAGCTAAATATGCACTAAACAGCAATGAAACGCTCCTCCGCAATCAATCTGGTACAAAAGTATTGCTAAATGTAGCCTAAGTGGGTAGCTATAGCTCTAACATCATCTAGAAAAAGAGAGAAAAACTTTTAGCTGGAACTCTGCCATTAGTTAGTCGTCCCCTAGTGTTAGCTACGTACTACACTACATGCGGATCACCCTGACTCCTTTAAAGCTACAAAATTCTCGACCTGATTGAGCTTAGACTGTGAGTTCAAATAACGTCAGGGGCGATGCCGTTTTGTCTGGTTACAACTTAAGCTGCTTGCAAAACAGGCGTCATGAACTTAGTCACTTAATTCTAGGAATTCACCGATGATGAAATACATTTTGGCAGGTTGCTCACTTCTAGTAGCAGTGACGATCGGCAGTTTGCCAATCAAAGCACAAGACGCGAAACCTGCGCCTGCATCGGCTGAAAAACCTGCGCCTGCCCAAAGCCCTGCATCTGCTAGTCCAGCCCCTACGCCTACAGAGCCAGCTACCACACCAGCGGTTAGCGCTGATGAGCTCAAGAAATTTGCCAGTGCCACGAAGCAACTGTTGTCGATCGTCAATGACACGGAGACACAAATGGTGCAGGCGGTGCAAAAGCAAGGCTTGACCGAAGCCCGGTTTAACGATATCTATCAGTCAAAGAAGAATCCCAGCGCCAAGCTAACGAGCCAGGTAACGCCAAAAGAAGAGGAAAGCTACAAGCAGGCAGTCACTCAGCTAATCAAGATTCAAGCGGATGCTCAAGCCAAAATGGATAAAGTGGTAGCAGCACAGGGACTGCAAATGGAGCGTTTTAACCAGATTTTTGCAGCGGTGCAGAAAGACCCTCAATTGCGCCAGGAAGTGCGGAAAATGATCCAAAACTGAGTTTGCTTCTCAGGGCGATCGAAGCTGGAAACCGACACTGTACGATCGCACAGGCTGTTAAACCAAAGTCTGTTAACTTGTTATGCCCAACAGTCATTGCGATCGTACACAGGGGGGGCTATGGTAGCGTAGTAGCCTCCACGTGGTTGGTGTCGGTCTAAATTATGCGTGACTCTCTTCATTTGTCGGTTTTCAGTGTCAAGTCTGTCCGTACTTACAACCAAAAATCGGCTTTGAATCAGCGTCGCGTCGCCTGGGCAAGTTTTTTTCTAGGCTGCATGAGCTGGTTGGCTTTTGCGTCTCCGGTGCGTAGTGCTGACAAGATTTACGTGTCGTATGGCATTTTGGAGCGATCGATCGCGGTTAGCTCCCTGGAAGAGTTTGTGAAAAACGGTAGCGTTGATGATGATCTGGCAGTTTACGCTCAATACGGAGACGCCAACCAGCTTCAGCGGCTCAAAAGTGCCTTAGTGGCACGAGCAGACATTGAGCAAGTTGCCATTTCTCAGTTTCTTTACAGTCCTCAAGGCGAAGTATTGTTGAAGCGCCTGGGACAAGTAATCCAGCCAGAGTCGCGTGGTTCTGGGTTTAAAGCGATTCGCGCCGCCCTCATTTTGGCAGCATCTGACCCAGATGGTTTAACCTTACTCAACGTCTTGCGGCACTTTCCCACCCGTGGCTTGCGGATTGATGTTGAACGGAGCTTGCAAATTGCTGCATCGTTAGAACAACTGGTCAGCCAGACCCAGCGGGCAACAACGGTGATTAATCAAGAGGGGGTACAGGAGCAGGCGACTGATTCGACTGTGATTAATCAACTGGACGATTTGCGTCAACAGGGACCCTTTACCTGGCAAAAGCAAACGATCGAGCTTGTAGACCCTAGCCGTAGCGCTGTAGCCAGCCCTCCCCCTTCCATTGTTCGCGCGATCGCACCCGACGTTCCATTGAGTACAAGATCACAAGGACGGGCAATTCCGGTCGATCTATATTTACCCAATCAAGGGCAGTCAGCCGCTACTGTGCCTGTAGTGGTGATCTCTCACGGGCTTGGCTCCGATCGCACGACTTTTGCGTATCTGGCAAGGCATCTGGCATCCTATGGGTTTGCAGTGCTAGTGCCAGAACATCCGGGCAGCAACGCGCAACAGATCCAGGCGCTGCTCAACGGTACAGCTAGAGAAGTAACCGAGCCAGCCGAATTTATTGATCGACCGCTC
>JBBSHC010000523.1:0-3592 GCA_038253425.1 Leptolyngbyales cyanobacterium
CACTTTAGGATGGTTGGCAAACAAGATGAAACGATCGCCGACAGCAGCACTGGCAAGGGATGGCTTGGGTGGCGGCGCTATTGATGCTTGTGGCGGCTGCAATTGAACGCGGTATTTTGGTGGTTTTGGTTTAGGGGTTGGCGATTGGCGCTCGGGGTCGGGTGCAGGCGTGTTGGCAGAAATGATTTTCACACCTTTGTATTGCTCAAAAACCAGATCAGCACCCGCAATCGCCCGCTTTTGCCAAAACAACTGCAAAAACTCCCGCGATCGCTCTGGATCTTGGGTGGCGATCGCCGCCAGATAGCCCGGTTGTTGCCCGTTGCCTGCATCATGATCGAGGTCTAGCGTCGTTACTGCCAGCGTTACTTCCTGACCCAGCCACGGCTGGATATCTCGCTCATAGTCCAGCCCGGTTGTTGCCAGCAGATTTTGCTTCAACTGGTCAAACTCTGCCCGCGCCTGCCGCCGCTCTTCTGGTGGAGCCGCTACCAAACGAAAGGTCTCTAACTGCTCAGGGTTGAGTAGCAATGAGGTCATCACAGGAGCCTGCTTGGGCACAAAAATGGCAGCACCGGGAACAGCGTCCTGTCCACTCTTCAGCAGTTGTAGCGGATTGTGCGCCACCAACCAGTAGAAACCACCAGCACTCAGCACCAGCAGTACCAAGACAACAACAATCAAAAAAGAAAAAAACGAACGGAGCTTCATGGGGTCAGACGCTATGAGCAGGCAAGGGGGCAAAACCAGTCCAGCATCATTATCCTGTATGACGGACATCGATCTCATAGAGCAGTCAAGTGTAACGAGCCGTACACAGTCCCCCTTGTTGGATGGATAGCGATGTTTATACTGAAGGCAGTGGGCTAGGCGGCTGTCTCCAATACACTCCGCGATCGCAACTGGTATGGATGACTTTTTTAAAGAATTTGAAGACCTGGTTGATCAGGGCATGGATAGTCTGCTAGACATCGTGCGCGTCATTGAAGGCAGAGCCGAGCCAGACTTTCGTCCAGATGTGCAGCGTACCTCTGGCGATCGCCCAGATCCGACTCCGGCTCAGCAGCGCACTCGTATTCCCCGTCCTCCCGCTACGGCTGTTACAGAGGATGTCTTCATCACGCCCCCTGCTAGCGCTCCAGTGACCTTGAACGGCGTTGGTGGTTTATCAGAGGTGTTGCGCGAACTGCGCGAACTGGTAGAACTGCCGCTGAAACGTCCCGATGTGCTATCGATGCTGGGGCTGGAACCAACCTCTGGTGTGCTCCTCGTTGGTCCACCGGGGACTGGTAAAACTCTAACAGCACGCGCACTTGCCGAGACGTTAGGAGTCAACTACATTGCCATTGTCGGACCGGAAGTGATGGGTAAATACTACGGAGAAGCTGAAGCGCGTCTGCGGAGCCTGTTTCAAAAAGCGTCCCGGTCGGCTCCCTGTATTGTTTTTATTGATGAAATTGATAGTCTCGCACCCGATCGCGCCTCTGTGGAAGGCGAAGTTGAAAAGCGTGTCGTAGCGCAACTGCTTAGTTTGATGGATGGTTTTGCCAAGACGAAAGGAGTGATCGTGCTGGCAGCAACCAATCGCCCCGATCACCTTGATCCCGCACTGCGCCGTCCGGGACGCTTCGATCGAGAGGTGCAATTTCGAGTGCCCGATCGCGCTGGACGACAGGAAATTCTCACCATTCTCACTCAAGCGATGCCCCTGGCTACATCCGTGGATCTAAGTGCGATCGCGGATCGATCGGTTGGGATGGTCGGTGCTGACCTGAAGGCACTCTGCCAGAAAGCGGCGTATACAGCGCTACGTCGGTTTGTGCCGCGACCGAATGATCCCATTCCCCCTGCCATGACCGTCACTCAAGCAGATTTTCTCCACGCGATCAAGCAGGTGAAGCCAGCGGTGCTGCGATCGGTGGAGGTGGAGTCTCCCAATATTTCCTGGGATGCCATTGGCGGACTCGATGCCCTGAAGCAAACCTTACAAGAGTCGGTAGAAGGTGCGCTGCTGTATCCCGAACTCTACCACCACACCAAAGCGAAAGCACCACGGGGTATCTTGCTGTGGGGACCACCGGGTACTGGCAAAACCCTACTCGCAAAGGCGGTTGCCTCTCAAGCGCGTGCTAACTTCATTGCGGTTAACGGTCCCGAACTGATGAGTAAGTGGGTGGGTGCATCAGAACAGGCAGTGCGAGAACTGTTCACAAAAGCGCGACAGGCAGCACCTTGCGTTGTTTTCATTGATGAAATTGATACGCTCGCTCCCGCACGGGGCAGCCAAGGTGATTCAGGGGTGAGCGATCGCGTAGTGGGTCAGCTCCTCACCGAACTCGATGGCTTGCACGAATGCCCCAATGTTTTGCTAGTAGGCGCAACCAATCGCCCCGAAGCTCTGGATCCCGCTCTACTACGGTCAGGACGACTCGATTTACAGCTAAAAGTTGATCTTCCCGACCAGGCTAGTCGTCTCGCGATCTTGCAGGTGCATAACCACGATCGCCCTTTAGCCGCTATTGATTTGGCAAGTTGGGCTGCCCAAACTGAGGGTTGGAATGGTGCTGACCTCACATTGTTAAGTAACCAGGCGGCATTAGAAGCCATTCGTCGCTACCGCCGTGAAGGGCTGAGTAATCCTAAAGAGATTCAAATTACTACAGACGATTTCACCGCTGCCTACGATCGACTCTCTGCTCAACGGCAACCCCTTTCCCTTTAGGTCTAGAAGGTAGAAGGACACCGCTCTAAGCCAAAAGGAATTTTGCTGCTGCAATATACGTACCCCTTACCGCTCAGTCAGCCTCTAACGAAATTTAGCAGTGCCGACTCAAGCAGGTGATGGATGTTAGAGGCGTTGCCGTACATACCTATACCCGTATAGCTCCAAACACCATAGCGTTAGGGGCTGTCATCAATTAGCCGTAGAAGCCTTCTTAATCAGGGATCTCAAGCTTTATAATTATTCGGCTATGAAAGGCTAAAAGCCCACTCCTGAAAGGGTTACGGATTTAATTGATGACACGCTCTAAAACGATCGCCCAGCTCGCTGACGTTTTACGGCAAGAAACAGCGATCGCTCCTCCTGAGCAATTATTAGTAGCAATCCAGCCGCATGGTTTTAAACCGCCTCTATATCTGTATTCATTCTAAGAGCGGTCGTGTGCTTAACTACTATGAGTTAGCACGTCATTTAGGCAACGACCAACCCTGCTACGGTCTTACTGACCCGGCTTCGCAGTTGCGTAACCACAGGCGAATGGCGTCGGCAGTCCTACTTTCGCTGGTGTCTCGTGGTGGTGTCAGAGGCTGTTGGTCGCTTGGATAAAAGCCAATGCGGGAGAATAAGAGCGCTAATCGCCACCCACCTGGTGTCTGCGTTAAAAAGAGCCAATGGTACTGCTGAAATTCAGTGACACGATTCCCCACATATTGCCGTTCCAGAACAGTAAAAAAAATCTGATGAAGGTGAGGGTCGGGCGTATTGGGATACTCACTTGACCCCGTCGGCAGCGGTGTAAAGTCTGGCTGACTGGCAATGATGGCATAGGTTGGTCCAAGGGTTTGCCTGGATGTGAGACGGAAATTGGAG
>JBBSHC010000524.1:0-3585 GCA_038253425.1 Leptolyngbyales cyanobacterium
TGGAGCGACGCACCGCGCAATTGCAATTGGCGTCAGATTTTGAGATGGCGCTGAAGCGCATTACCGACAAAGTGCGCGACAGCTTAGACGAAGCCCAAATTTTGCAAACGGCTGTGCAGGAGTTGGGGCTTGGGATGGGAGTTAATAGCTGTAATGCCAGTCTTTACAACTTAGAGACAGGTACAGCTACGATCGCCTACGAATACAATCCCTCCATTCTCTCCTTCAAAGGGCACACTACGCTAATGGCGGAGTATCCAGAACTGTATGCCCAGCTTTTGGCAGGACAATCCTTTCAATTTTGCTCACTCCATACCAGCCCCATGCGAGGGCGAGTCGCTATCCTGGCGTGTCCGATCTATGTTGATCAAGAAGTGCTAGGTGATCTCTGGTTGTTGACCGATCGTGACTATGGCTTTAAAGATCTGGATCTACGACTGGCTCAGCAGGTGGCAAATCAGTGCGCGATCGCCGTGCGTCAAGCCCGACTCTATCGTACTGCTCAAACGCAAGTCACCGAACTGGAAACGCTCAACCAACTCAAAGACGACTTTCTCAGCACCGTGTCGCATGAATTGCGAACACCCCTTTCTAACATGAAACTATCGATTTGCATGTTGGAGCTGGCGCTCAAACAGATGCCTTTTGGGTTCAACCCAATGTCCAAGCCAGTGCAATATCTACAAATTTTGCGCGACGAGTGCGAACGTGAAATTCAACTGATTAATGACTTGCTTGACCTGCAACGCCTGGAAGCAGGAACTCATTCTGTGGCGCGTGAAGTGCTGCATCTGTATAGCTGGTTGGCGCGACTGGTCGATCGCTTTCAAGAACGCAGTCACAGTCGGCAGCAGAAGTTACAGCTTATGTTGCCTCTAGCTTTACCACTCCTCTGGGTTGACCTGGCAAGCTTAGAGCGCATTCTAACGGAATTACTTAACAACGCCTGCAAGTACACCCCGCCTGGACAACAGATTACTGTGACTGCCAGCCTGGAGCAAGATACCGTGCAGTTGCAGGTTTGCAATACAGGGATTGAAATTCCGCCGGATGAGCTGCCACGTATCTTTGAAAAGTTTTACCGCATTGTAGGCAGCGATCGTTGGAAGCAAGGTGGCACCGGATTAGGCTTAACATTGGTACAACGACTGGTTGATCACATAGGTGCTGATATTACAGTTGAGAGCCATGCGACCCACACAACCTTTACCCTCTTGCTGCCCAATGCAGTGTTAAAGCCAGACACTGACTCGGCTGACAATGCCGTTGATCACCCCTTGTTAATTGTGACCTAGCCCATGTTTGCCCAAAGTTTGACCCGCTATCCTTACCCATCTGGACGACGCGTGATCTTGGGTCAGCGAGGAGCAGTGGCAACCAGTCAGTCATTAGCAACTCTGGCAGGTATGGAAATGCTGTGGCAGGGCGGTAATGCCGTTGATGCAGCCATAGCAACCGCGATCGCGCTCACTGTAGTCGAACCGACCTCTAACGGCATTGGCTCCGATGCGTTTGCGCTCGTCTGGGATGGCAAACTACACGGCTTGAATGGGTCGGGTCGCAGCCCTGAGCGGCTCACATTAGACCACCTGGTAGGTATGGATCAGATCCCCACGTATGGCTGGCTGAGTGTCACCGTACCAGGAGCCGTTTCCACCTGGCAGACACTCTGGCAACGCTGGGGACGGTTGCCGTTTGAACAACTCTTTGCGCCAGCGATTCACTACGCTGAGGCAGGCTACCCCGTATCGCCCGAAACCGCTCTTGCCTGGAAACTGGCAGAACAACTATACCTACCGCTACATCAACCAGAGTTTCAAGCCTTTAAGCAGACATTCTTTCCAGGCGATCGCGCTCCCAGAGCTGGTGAAATCTGGCGCAGTCAGGCTCATGCTGATACTTTACGAGCGATCGCACAAAGCGGTGGTGATAGCTTTTACAAGGGAGCGTTAGCCGCAAAAATAGCCGACTTTGCAGCCGCTACAGGCGGACTACTGACTCAGCCCGATCTCGCAACCCATCAAACTGAGTGGGTAGACCCGATCGCAACGGATTACCGAGGTATGACGGTTTGGGAAATACCCCCCAATGGTCAGGGCATTGCAACGCTCATGGCACTAAATATCCTGGAAGGGTTTGACCTTACTCGCTACCCACGAGAAGCAGCCGAAAGCTACCACTGGCAAATCGAGGCGATGAAGCTGGCGTTTGCTGATGCCCATCGCCATGTCGCCGATCCAGCCTGGATGACTGTGAGCAACGATGTGTTGTTGAGTAAAGCGTATGCCCGCGATCGCCGTCAGCTCATCAGCGATACTGCTCTGCCCCTTGCTGAACCAGGGCTACCGCGAGGCGGCACTGTCTACCTTGCAGCAGCAGATGGTGAGCTAATGGTCTCCTTCATTCAATCGAACTATATGGGTTTTGGCAGCGGCATTCTCGTGCCCGGAACAGGCATCGCGTTGCATAATCGTGCGACAGGCTTCACCTTAGAGCCAGGGCACCCCAACTCTCTTGCCCCAGGCAAGCGACCCTTTCATACTATCATTCCTGGCTTTCTCACCCGCGACGGGCAACCATTAGGACCCTTTGGCGTGATGGGTGGTCCGATGCAGCCCCAGGGTCACCTTCAGGTTGTGGTTAATTTGGTCGATTACAACCTCAATCCGCAGGCGGCGCTGGATGCCCCTCGTTGGCAGTTTGTACGCGATGATTTAGTGCTGCTGGAATCAACGGCTCAAGCGATCGCTCCGGCACTCTCTCAGCGGGGGCATCGCATTCAATTGGGTGGCTTTTTCGGGAGGGGACAAATTATTCTGCGCGAAAACGGCGTTTTGATGGCAGCATCAGAACCACGGGCAGATGGTTTAGCGCTGGCGTGGTAGGGGTTTCCTCTAGTAAACTAGATCATCCAACTGGGTGAGCCAGCCAGAGGAAGCCCGATCGCATGGCTCATCACTACCATGACATTGCGACGAGCTAACTGTTACGTTTGAGACATTGCCGCTTGCAAACGCTACGCTTGTTGCCTAATTTACAAGCTTATAGCATGGCTTTTGGTAGTGTAATAACGTTTCTCTCATGCGTAAGCCCAGGCTCAACCGCTCAGTACTCAACGCTTTTTAGACACGATCGCACTTTATAGACGCAGGAGGAGTGAAGATGCTAAGTAAATTATTGCGAGCGGCGATCATCACTGCCTTACTATGCTTTCTGGTACGCGATGGTTCGTTTGCCGCCAATCAAGCGCCTTTGGTTACTGGTCAGCAAAACCGACCCAAAGCTAACTTGAGCCTTAATCTTCCTTGAGCGATCGCTGACAGATGACGTTGATCTTCCATATCACTCCACGATCGCACTGGCAGCAGGCACAACACGCAGGGGTTTACCAGCCTGATTCGCTCACTTCAGAAGGGTTTATCCACTGCTCTACAGCCGCCCAAGTGGTTAGCACTGCCCATACCTTTTTTCGGGCGCAGTCAGGGCTGCTACTGCTTGGTATTGAAACCGATCGCTTGCAAGCGCCAGTGCGCTACGAAGGTGTGGCAGGTGGTGAACAGTTCCCTCATCTCTATGGTTCGTTAA
>JBBSHC010000525.1:0-3583 GCA_038253425.1 Leptolyngbyales cyanobacterium
CCATCGCCACGTGCGCTTGTAGCGGTAGCTAGTGGACAGTTCTTCCAACACGTAACCGCCCTCTTCAACCACAAAAATTTGCTGACAGCGCTTGCATCCAAAGGCTTCGGTCAAGGCAATCTGAGTTAACTGTCCTCGACAACGACAGGGACAGGGGTAGTCTTGAGCGAGATCAATCTTTTGCGCTTTTTGAGGTGGCACAGGCGGCAGTTAAAAAATCTGGCAAAGATGATTCAAGATCCAAGGGAGCCAATTCCAGCTCCTTGAGCTGTTTCAACCGTTATCGGAGCGGTCTATACACTCGTCCATACATTCAGTTTACGATGACTGAACCGATGCTGGCTAAACGGTGTCAGGTTAGCTTAGGGGCGTCTCGTCGTTGTAATGCAAATATTACCATTCCCCCTCTGGAATCTAAACCTTACTTTCAGCAGTCGCACAAAAAGCAGCATTACTGCACTGTAAGCAACTGAAACCGATCCCCAATGCCAAGACTCATGAGCAAACGCAGCAAGTAAATGTAGATGCGGTGGGTAGCAGACAGCAACCGCTGGCTCAAAGCGGTTAATCGGACTTGCACCGACGGTATTTACCTGAACAAGTGACGCTCTATCACTGAGTCCGCGTCATCGACAGTATAGCGTCGTCTCAATTTTGCACGCCTGAATCTACAGAAACATTAAGACAAGATGGGCGTTTGTGCCATACCGTCAACGGACATCTCATTCATGCCGATAGCTAAAAAAGTCTGTTGAGGCGTGCTTTTCAGTGGCGGTGCAGAAAGGAAGAGCCTTTCAAGAATCAAGCATGGCACGCCTTTCATCGTAGGCGGCACGATCGTACGGCGAGCTGCACCGGAGAATGCTGAACAATCGAGTGAGACAGACGATCGCGGGGTAGCTAGCAACCTATGCATCCGGAAAGACGCATTTTGCTAAACGTCGTGGCACCGTAAAAGACGAAAACTTTAGGGAGACGCTTGTGACAATGGACGGCATACTGCTAGATATTGATGGCACCTTTGTGCTGAGTAACGATACCCATGCTCAAGCCTGGGTTGAGGCTTTTGCCGCCTACGGTTACGAGGTCACGTTTGAGCAGGTGCGTTCACTCATCGGCATGGGGGGAGACCAGATCATTCCTCAGTTTGCGCCAGCGCTAAATGACCAGGAGGGAACAGGCAAGCAAATCGCCGATCGCCGCAAAGAGCTAATTCTCACCAAGTTTGGTTCTCAGATTGTTCCAGCAAAGGGCGCACGCGCACTCGTACAAAAGCTACAGGATGAGGGGCTGCATCTGATTGTTGCCAGTTCCGCCACGCAAGAAGAACTCGACCTTTTACTTGAGATTGCGGCTATTAAAGATTTGGTACCTGAGGTCACTAGCTCCGACGATGCCAAAGCCTCGAAACCGGAGCCAGATATTGTGAAAGCTGCACTGGATAAGGCTCATCTCGCACCCGATCGCGCTGTGATGTTAGGCGACACGCCTTATGATATTGAGTCGGCAGGCAAAGCAGGCGTGGGTGTGATTGCGTTTCGGACGGGTGGCTTTAGTGATGAGCAACTGTCGAATGCGATCGCTATTTATGATGACCCTGCTGATCTTTTGCAGCACTATGATACGTCCCCTTTAGCTCGGCGACCCTAACGCTTTCTAGCAAACTTGTTGCTAAGAGTCACGATGCGAAAGAAGCCTTAAAATGTATCTCCCCGCTTACCGAGACTTCTGCGCATCCAAAACAAGCGGCTACCTGAAGCCGAATTTTTTGCGCTCAGATAAACCGCTCGTCCGATTTCAAAGTGGTCAATCAATCATTGTGGTGGCTGCGGTTAAGGTCTAAAAACCGCGCTTCAGGTTCTGGTCGATTTCCTTGACTTCATCCGTATCGCCACCCGTAACCATGATCACAACTTGAGTTTTCCCACTAGCTTGAAAGCAAGTAATGGCGACGGCTGCATCATCTGTGTGCCCGTAAACATCACTGCTGCCAACTTCAATTTCTTGAAGACCCTGATCCTTCATCACTTTTTCGGCTTGTTTAAAGCACGCCTTGACACTGTAGCTGACGGGCTGACGCCACCAAAACAAAGCGGGATAAGTTGCCAAGGCAGGCAAGGCTAGAAGGATAGAGCCAGTTCCTAACAAAGCGGCAACGCGAGTGTGAATGGTTTTCATAGAGCCTAATTTTTTTGCAAAAAGCACTGATGAAAACATTGTGCCCTCACAAATGTGGAAGTTAGAAAAAAGGCTGCACTTCTTAATCAGCGTTGCTTCGGACAGTTGCTTACGCTCGATCGCAGTAACCCGTCTGGTGTTGATAGCGAGATGTTAGCTCAACTGCTGGAGGTTATAGCCATAACCATTCTGGTTAGGACGGGGTGCAGGGGTGGAACCGCTGGCTGGGGGCATTGCCCCCATACCCCCTTTGATCCCAATGTCCTAAGCTCTGTGGCGGCAGCTATAAAAGGATAACAGCATCGCCCCAGGAAGCAGATTGACTGGGTTAACCACACGCGCGATCGTGTATAACAACACCGATTGAAGCAACATCTCTCAGGCGGTTACCGATCAGCAAACAAAAGGCTATTTCGGAAGCGGGTAACGCGATTCGAACGCGCGACATTCACCTTGGCAAGGTGACGCTCTACCACTGAGCTATACCCGCGAATTTCAGACGATCTTTAGCTTCTCAAACTAGAGCCAGTCTGTCAACTGTTTTTTGAACTTTGGCGTTGAGCTTGCTGATCACAGCCGATGCTTGGGAGTGAAAAGCGAGACTCAGTTCAGAATACAACGTTTTGGTGCAGCGATCGCAGTCCGGTTAGCAACGTGCAAGACGACTGTAAAGACTGGCTCAGCCAAAGATGATGGGTACAACTCACCAGCCTCCCAGAAACCCTAACGGTGAGGAGACGCTCATTTACAATCTAAGCTCATTTACAATCTAAACCTTGCAGTCACACCGTCATACAGGTTAACGCATGGACAGCATTCACTTGAGCGGCATTCGCTGCTATGGCTATACGGGGGCATTACCCGAAGAGCAGATCTTGGGTCAATGGTTCGAGGTGGAGTTAACGCTGTGGCTCGATTTAACAGTAGCTGGACGGAGCGATCGCCTGGATGATACGCTCGATTACCGCACCGTCATCGCCAGTGTGCAGACGCTAGTTAAAACCGCAAAATTTGCATTGCTAGAGCGCTTGGCAACCGCGATCGCAGATGTCGTCTTGCATCAAGCAGCCACTACTACGCCGACACAGCAAGTTCGAGTTCGCCTTTGCAAACTGGCAGCACCCATTCCAGACTTTGGCGGTGCCATCACCGTTGAACTAACGCGATCGCGTCAAGACAGCGGCGCAGATAGAAACCCCACTGGCTAAGCAAACCTGGCTCAACGAGTGGGGCTAAAGACGCAGTTAGAAGGTTAGCTTGGATTCTAAAGTAGCTAGAGAAAGGCGCTAAACCCTGTTTTTTAATGCGTTCTTAAACTTTTGGGCAGCGATCGGTCTGAGGGGCTGTAAAGAAGTTGACGCCTGTGGTGGGTGGAAGCTAAAGGCTAAAGGCTAAAGGCTAAAGG
>JBBSHC010000526.1:0-3582 GCA_038253425.1 Leptolyngbyales cyanobacterium
GATCGAGTACAACCTGACCCTACCGCTGCAAAACAGAACGGAGCAAACTCAAACAGTGGCGATCGCGCTGGAAACGCCAATCAAAGAAGATAAACCCCAAAAGGGACTCCGCTTTTTGACTCCTCCAGCCAAGCAGATCTTTTTTCGGGGTACGGTGCGCCTACGCTATACCGACGATCAAGGGTTGCCTCAAACGCGCTATGTGCATCTGGTTCAGCGTCGGGGGCAGCAGGGCGAACCTTTAGTGCTGCTCAAAATGGCAAAGGGCGATCGACGGTTAGTGCAAGTCGATTTTCTTTATCCGCCCGACTCGACGCCGCCACAAATCCTCACCGTCAAAGCGCTGAACGAGCCATTGCCCAATTAGCAAAAAGCGAATCTTTAGCCGCTGAGAGCACACTCAAAGCTGTGTTCTGGTCAATTGCCTAAACTACAGATTGAAACAGAGAGCGTGTGTCATGCTGACTGTTGGCAGCGCCAAGGCAAACGCAAGGATGTTTAAACGTAACGAAGCAAACTACATTCGTTCATTGCTTTGACGTAGGCTGTAGCATTCTGCTTGCTTTTGCTGCCAAGTCGTCGTTTACGCTGTTAACCATGATTACTACTGCACCACCAATGGACAGCCAAGCGTTTGCGGCTGCATTACCAGGTCTAGAGATCATTACTGACCCGACCCAACTCGCCAAGCTGTCTCAGGACTACTACACGTTTAGCCCCATCTTGCAGCCGTTGCTGAGCGAGAAGCGGGGCGAGGTGGTAGTGCGCCCAACGACGGAGGCAGAAGTTATGCAGGTAGCCGCCGTCTGCGTCAAACACAAATTGCCCCTGACGGTGCGCGGTGCTGGAACGGGTAACTACGGGCAATGTGTACCGCTACACGGTGGCGTGATTTTAGACTTGTCGCGGATGCAGGCGGTGAAATGGGTGAAACCAGGACTGGCATGTGTCGAACCGGGAGTCAAACTGGCAGCGCTGGATAAACAGACCCGCAGCAGCGGCTGGGAACTGCGGATGGTGCCCTCCACTTACCGCACGGCGACGATCGGCGGCTTTATTGGGGGCGGTAGTGGCGGCATTGGCTCGATTACCTACGGACAGATTCGCGATCGGGGCAATCTTCTCGCAGTGCGTGTCGTCACAATGGAAGATGAACCCCGTGTCATTGAGCTACGCGGCGATGATGTTTACAAGGTGGCTCATGCCTATGGCACCAACGGCATCATCACAGAACTAGAAATACCGCTGGGTCCCGCCTATGCCTGGGCAGAAGCGATCGTCAGCTTTCCTGACTTTATGGCGGCTGCCCGCTTTGGACAATCACTCAGTGACAGCGACGGCATCATCAAAAAACTGGTTTGCATCTGCGCTGTCCCCATCCCCACTTACTTTGCTGCCTTTCGCAACGCCATTCCCGACGGTAGCCACTGTGCGCTGGTGATGATTGCAGAGTGCTGCCTGGAACCATTTGCCGCTTTAGTGCAGTCGTTTGGCGGTAGCGTTTCCTACCAAAAGACGGCGCAAGAAGCGAGCAAAGGCACGACGCTGGTGGAATATTCCTGGAACCATACCACCCTGCACGCCCGTAGCGTTGATCCATCGCTTACCTATCTTCAGACGCTTTTTCCACACGACAAAAAACTGACGTTGGTTGAGCAAATGTATCAGCATTTTGGCGATGAAGTGATGATGCATTTAGAATTTATTCGCGTCGGTGGTGAGGCGATTCCCGCTGCCTTACAAGTGGTTCGCTATACCACCCCCGATCGCCTGGCCGAGATTATGCGCTACCACGAAGACAAGGGCGCATTCATTGCCAATCCCCATACCTATGTTCTAGAAGATGGGGGTAGAAAAACTGTTGATATTGAGCAGTTGCGCTTTAAGGAGAAGGTAGACCCCTACGGCTTGCTAAACCCTGGCAAAATGCGGGCGTGGGCAGAGCGATCGACAATCCCTTCACCCTCCTAGCAGGACGCGAGAACTTTCGTAACCTGAACGCTATGATGATAACGAGGTTAAGTTGTGTAAATAAAATTGACTACAACCGTTACGTCTCCCGATCGCACGACCCTGCCAAATACCTGGCACATGCTTAACCCCCTTTGGCAGGGAAACGATAAAGCAGTGCAGCAGGGGCTACCCCACCGTACACTGGCACCCACCTGGCAAATGCTCATGTTGGGTGATGGCTCGCCGACGCGCCACTTGCAACTACTGACGGGCGAACCCACTGAAGTAGACGTGATTGATATGTCGCCCATCGGTATGGAGGGAGACCATGCACCGAGTCAGCTTCAGGTCGTGCCAGGTCCGCGTGTGCGACGGCAAGTGTGGCTGAGAACGGCATCGGGGCAGCGTTTAGCCTATGCAACCTCATGGTGGGAAGCCAGTCATGTAGATGACTATTTACAGAACCGCTCGCTCCCCATCTGGGCAAGCCTCGCCCGGTTACGCACAGAACTGTACCGCGATGTGCAAGGCATTTACTGCGGACATTCAACGGCGCTAGAACAAGCGTTTGGACAAACCGGACCACTTTGGGGTCGTCATTACCTGTTTTGGCATCACGGTCAACCTCTAACGCTGATCTACGAAGTCTTTTCACCTTACCTGACTAAGTATTTGGGACCAACGCAGCTAGACGCTGGCTGAGCGATCGTGGCATTGTCATCCCATCAGCGTGTCTGGAGTCGTTGCTGAATGAAAAGATCTCTGCCTCCTGCTTCAATAGCTGGGCACAGTCTTGATGGCATCGTCACTGAGAGCGCTACGTCTATTGCTGTTGCCTCTGGGGTCTGAGTCGGTCGATCGCTTTCATTTAAACTCTGAAGGGGAATTTGTATGCTGAAGGCGGTTCCCACCCCAGGAGTAGAGGTGCAGAGTAGTTTCCCTCGATGCTTTTCTACAACAATGTGGTAGCTGATGGATAGCCCCAGTCCCGTGCCTTTACCAACTGGCTTAGTGGTAAAAAAGGTGTCAAAAATGCGCTGCCGCACTGCCTCTGGCATTCCTGGACCAGTGTCAGAAATGTGGATGGTTACGTATCGATCGCTCATCTCCGTGCGAATTTTGATGATGCCCGGTTGATGTACCTCGCCTGGTTTCCGGCTACAGTCATCCAAAGCGTCGATCGAATTAACCAGAATGTTCATAAACACCTGATTAAGTTGCCCAGCAAAGCATTCCACCAACGGTAGGTCGCCGTACTCTTTAACAACCTCAATGGCAGGGCGATCGGGGCAGGCTTTCAACTTGTGCTGCAAAATGAGGAGTGTGCTATCAATGCCATCGTGTAGATCAACGGGCTTAAACCCAGCCTCATCCACCCGCGAGAAGTTTCGCAATGACAGTACGATTTGCCGAATGCGATCGGCTCCGACTTTCATGGAACTCAACATTTTGGGCAGGTCTTCGATGAGAAACTCTAAGTCAACCGTTTCTGCCTCCGCTTGAATCGCCGCATGAGGCTGCGGGTATTGCTGTTGATACAGGTTGAGCATGTGTAGCAGATCGTTCACGTACTCATCTGTATGAGTCAGATTGCCATAAATAAAGTTGACCGGATTGTTAATTTCGTGA
>JBBSHC010000527.1:0-3561 GCA_038253425.1 Leptolyngbyales cyanobacterium
CTATGTACTACATCAGCCGCGATCGTCGTGTTCGGTCTCACCTAGAGCAGCAACTAATGAGCAGAATAAATGTTAGTGTCAAGCCGTTTCAGCGCTTCTCATACCCAGATGTAGTCAAGCGTAATAATTTACGCCTTTGGGAAGATGCTTCTAGTGCAGGCAAGCTTATATCCTCCAGAACAAAACGCAAGGTTTTCGTGAGCTTGACTGCTTTCGATCTTCTTGACTGCTTTCGATCTTAAGAAAACCTTTAATTTTCAACCTAAAATCGGTCGCTGTAAGGATATAGGGCTTATGAGTTCCCTGGTGCATTATCCAGAGCTTCAGAATGGTTTTGATCGTCAGCAAGAATCTGACATCATGCTTGACGCAGCCCTGCCTTGCTTTTTTCGATCGATTCCACCAGAACGTGTTGGCTTGAATGGGGAGTACGATCACAGTGGTTTGGCAAAGCGGGTTGATTGTGCTATCCGACAAGCGTTTGCCGAGTGCAACCTTAATCGCTTGAAGATCACTCAACGGGGAAGAGTCGTCGTCTTTAATGGCTACGTCCCCAATGCTGCCCTACTTGAGCAATTGGTTGATACCGCTGCCAAGGTGAGCGGTGCGACCGATGTTGAAACGCAAGGCGTCACATTGATTGAGCAATCCCCTTCTAAGTTGCGCTCTCCAATGCCAATGATGATTGGCTGTGCGATGTAGTGTTGTCCTGGCTGAAGCAGCGCCTCAGTTCAGGTTTCAAATACCTACCTTTGCCATCAAACAATCTCAAATTCTACGCCGTACTGCTCTAACAGATTGCAGGTGTCATGGTCAACGGTGTTGGTGTCGCTAAGTTCGAGGTTGTAAAAGTCTACGCGATCGCTGTCGAAGTACGGTCCTGAGTGCCAGGTACCTACATTTAGCTTGATAAAACAATTGCCAGGAATACGAAAGACTACGATATCTTCCCATCGCGGCAGGGGAGATTCGGTAGAAGGTGCCACGCCTAAGAGCCACTCTTTACCTGCCAATGAGCCTAAGCATTGGGTACAGCGCTGATGACGTGTAATTTTGTGAAATTTACGTCCACGCTGCTGCAACTGCATGATGTAAAAGCGTGGAATGCCTTGTAACTGTAGTTGAGCATCATCGGCACCGTAAGGTTGGTCGTCTTGTAGAGCAACAATCACCTGACCAAACGGTTGAAACGCTTTTGAAGTGATCTGCTGTGGGGTTATTTTTCGCAGCAGGTAGGTTTCCATAAAAGGGTAAGGGTAAGTTGAACGATAGTCTTACACATTACGTTCGCTTTCAACCATGCGTACTCCGGCGATCGCCGAGAGAATCGCAATAACTTGATACAAAAACGGGCGCTTATTCATTTCG
Source organism: Leptolyngbyales cyanobacterium (assembly GCA_038253425.1). Taxonomy (GTDB): domain Bacteria; phylum Cyanobacteriota; class Cyanobacteriia; order Leptolyngbyales; family Leptolyngbyaceae; genus Stenomitos. Next base: position 1,369 of record JBBSHC010000527.1, read on the forward strand.
TGCCTCATTTCGTGCCAAAGAGTCGATCGCCTGCATCGCCTAAGCCGGGAATAACGTATCCATGTTCATCGAGTCGTTCGTCGATCGCTGCGGTGAAGATGGGCACATCGGGATGCTGATCATGGAAGTTACGAATGCCTTCCGGTGCTGCCAGCAGACACACTAGCTTCATCGATCGCGGGTTTGTTTCCTTGAGCCTGTGTACGGCGGCGGCGGCTGAGTTGCCTGTAGCCACCATTGGATCGACGATCAGCATATCGCGCTCTTCAATATCGTGAGGCACCTTGAAGTAGTACTCCACTGGCTCTAACGTGCTGGGTTCGCGGTACAAGCCGATATGCCCCACTCTGGCAGAAGGCATCAGTTGTAACATGCCATCCAAGATGCCCTGACCTGCCCGCATGATCGAAACCAGTACCAGCTTTTTGTCAGATGCCAGGACGGGTGCTTCGGTTACTTGCATCGGCGTTGTAATTTGTTCGTATTTGAGCGGCAAGTCTCGCGTTACCTCGTATGCCAGCAGCATACTGATCTCAGTCATCAGCGCTCGAAACTTAGCTGTGCTGGTTTCTGCCCGACGCATGAGCGTGAGTTTGTGTTGCACCAGGGGATGATCAATAACGATGACAGTAGCTGGCATGAATGAAATCCTGAGTGGCGGCGATCGCACCTGTATAGGCAATACATTACGGCAAATCTTTAGGGCAAGTATTTTTGCACTACATCCCATCCCGTTAACGAAACCCAGAGAAAGCAGACGAATAACACAAGATTGGTACTGACGTGAAGCGATCGTGCCCACAGTTGGGTGGGGCTAATCTGAACGGCGCTCCAAGCAGAGAGAAACACTAAACTGACGACTATTAGCCCTGCCAGCAGATGCCAGGAGTGCCCCAAGCTGCCAAATTCACCCAACGTACCCACAATGCCAATACCCAGGAGCAGCAACACAAGTGCTGCCATTACTGCACCAGTCAAGTAATGGAAGGGGCGCAACCAGAGAGGTCGAGGCTGTCGCTGTTGACGTTTGGTGAACATCCAGACGCCTGAGATGGCTAGTAACAAGTATGCCGCGATCGCAAAGCCCATTGACCAGGCAGCAATTTTCCACAACCAAATAAACGAAGGCAAATCCACTCGGTAAGCTCCTGAACGCCTTTTCTATTTTGATATAGATGAGAGCTTTGAGGTGTTGTTAAATCTGAGTCTGAAACGGTTTCTGCAAACCTTGAAAATTCGTGTCAATGCTGCGATTGATCCTGACCTTAATTCATGTGAAATCCAAAGACATTTGTTGCATTTCTGGTTCTTCCTGCCGATCGATCGCGGGTCCTGATGCCAGTTTGTGAGCATGGCGGGTAGTTTCGGGCAGACGGTATTTAGTCGTGCAGCGCATCACGTAAGCGATAGCAGTTTCGAGGCTCACCCGATGTCCAGGCGAAATATAGACTGGCTGCGTCCCCGGTCGAGTGCGTAAAGCGGCACCAATCGTTTCGCCTTTATGCAGTAGGGGTTGCCAACTGCCGCGTTCCTCGCCTAAGGCAGCGTGTTTACCCACTAAAAGCGATTTTGCCACACCGATCGACGGTAAGTTGCTCAACAATCCAATATGGCACGCAATGCCGAACCGACGGGGATGAGCAATGCCCTGCCCATCACACAGCAGTAGATCTGGCGTCACTGTGAGGTTTTCCAACGCATCTAGTACGGCAGGCACTTCACGGAAAGAGAGAAAGCCAGGGATATAGGGAAAGGTAGTTGGACGACGGGCGATCGCTCGATCCGTTAATTGCAAGTCTTTCAGATTCAACACAGCGATCGCTGCACGCGTGACACTGCCCTCTGCCTCAAAACCCACATCGACTCCCGCAACGGTGTGGATAGAGTCGAATGCATCCACCGTCACAACTTCGCTGCGTAATGCTTGTTGAATGTCGATCGCCGCTTCTGCCGTTAATGGCCATTCGTGACGTTGAACAATTTTCATACGCAAAAGCCGTGATTGATGGTTGATTGTTTGAGGACAAAGAGTATTAATCTGTCGTGCCGTGCGGCGTTGCGCTCCCGGTGATAGTAGAGAGAGCTGCTAGTCGGTACAGAAAATGGGCAAGCTTCCAGCATCAGCGATCGTTGCTACAGCGATGTTCAAATGTATAAGCCACAGTCCGATGAGCAAAAAGCTGATCGCTGATC
>JBBSHC010000528.1:0-3550 GCA_038253425.1 Leptolyngbyales cyanobacterium
CACGACAATCCTTACTTCGTATAGACGGTACGTCGGAAGAACTTCTCTGGCACTGTGCTCAAAATATGAGTTATCCAGAATTTTATGATGCATGGCATTAGCCTACTCATATAAAGGCTACTCATTTAAAGGTCACTGTCGATGACTCTCATTAGGTTGCAGTAGCCTGAATGTAGTGATTGAGAGGCGCGATCACTGCGATCGCTCCCGTCATGGCACAAAAGCTGTTGCAAGCGACTAATGGTAGTCAGCCTGAAGGCGCTGGGATCTCAGGTAAAGTAGACGTGAGCATCCCTACAACCCTGTATGAACCCAGATTTTGAGATCCGTCGCCTTTTAGATGTTATGCCTGCTTCTGGTCGGATGGTCACGAAGTTAGTGAGCAAACCAGAGCAACCGATCGTTGTTGACTGTGCGTTTCCGTTGCCCTGGGCGCAAGACCGCCCCATCTGGATTAACTTCGATTTGTGGGATCGACTGTCTCGCCCCCAGCGTGATTTGCTGCTGCTCCGGACTGTAAGCTGGCTGACAGGCGTGAAGTGGTTTCGTCCCAGTCTTTATCAGGGTGTTGTCCTGGCAGGTGCAGTAGGCAGCATTGTGGAACTGGTACAAAGCGATCCGATTGGCATCATTGCGGCAGGCGGACTGATGGCGATCGCGGGTGCCCAAATCTGGCGCAACAATCGCAGTACTCAAACCGAATTGGATGCCGATGAAGCAGCGCTCCGAGTCGCCCAACGGCGTGGCTATGTAGAAGCAGAAGCGGCTGGTCATCTGCTTGCTGCCATCGAAGCGGTTGCTGTAATTGAAAAACGATCGTTGAACTTTATCGAGCTACTACGATCGCAAAACTTGCGCGCGATCGCTGGGCTGTCACCGATTGGTATCCCCGATCGTACTCGGCAAAATTAGGAGATGCAGTAGCAGGTAAAAGTCAGCGAGTAAAAGTTATTAGTTAGCCGTCAGCATCAACTCAAAACTTTTTTATCCTTCAGCCTTCAGCCCTCATCCCTCTCCCTGATGCGTTGTCTTTATCCATTTCAACCGCTTAGGGCGAAGCGAGAGACGCGCTGTGGTCACTGTAACGACAGGCAACCAATGGAACATATACACGGTTCCAAACACAGTATGCAGCAAGAGTTTGAACAATGAGGAAATCCACTCGCCTAACGCAATTCGTTTAAAGCGCGTGTTCGCCCGGATTGCTCGTTGCTGTGGTAAGACCGTCCGCGATCGCATCTGCCGTAGCCCAGCCAATGTACCTAAGATTGATAGCGTCAACGTTAACGCCGACAGTGGACTCACCAACAGCGAACGATTGCGGAGTAACGACATCAAAAGATCGGGCACGATCGCCGTCGGTAGCAAATACTGAATCACCCAGAACATCAGCAGGTCTATCGTTTTGCGCGTACCCATCCGGTTTTGCAAGATCGGTCGCCAGTAGTCCAGGTACCGCTGATAGCCACCTTCTGCCCAACGACTGCGCTGGTGCCAGAGCGAGATCGCCTGCGTTACACCCTCCTCCTCCACAGCGGGAACCGTCATAAAATCAACGTCCCACTGGGCAAGGTGCAGGCGAAACGTTAAATCCAAATCATCCGTAATAGTTGCTTCATTCCAGCCACCGCAACCCTCTAAGGCTTCTCGCCGGACGAACTGACCGTTGCCGCGCAGTTCACCAATACCACCGATCGCAATCCGTTGCCGCTGATAAAACGCATCCAGCGCCATTTCTGCGACTTGACCCTGCGTCCAGCCATTCTCAGAGGCATTAGAAATTGCTTTACGCACCTGAACTGCCCCTAGCTCAGAACGTTGAAACAGTGGCAGCACCTGGCGCAGCATATCCTCCGGCACCTGGGCATCGGCATCAAAGACAGCAATAATCTCACCCTTAGTCAGTGGTAAGACTTGATTCAGTGCCCCAGATTTACCGCCACCTGACCCTGCCGGACGATAGAACACCCGTAACTGCTCGTACTGCTTGACGAGTTGCTTCAGTAAAAGTGGAGTTTTGTCAGTACTATTGTCATCAATCACCCAAAGCTCATAGCAGTCGATCGGGTAGTTTAGCTCACACAGTGTCCTGACCAACCGGGGAATCACTGCCTCTTCATTTTTGGCTGCTACCAGAATAGACACCAACGGAAACCTGTCTACCTCATCCGACAAGGGCGCAGGCATGGGCAATGGACGTGCGAGCAAAATCCTCACTGCCTGAATACCCATCAACGTCGTTAAGCCAACAACGACCCAAGAGCCCCACGTAACCAGATGGAGCGCGATCGTGCCACTCCAAATGACAAACATCGCCACTGCTGCCCGACGACGGCGATTGTCACCTTTGTACGGTTCAGTCGAGGCACTCTCTGCTTCAGGCAAATCAGATCGATCCGCTAACAACGAACCAAGCGGTTCAAGCTCGTTGTAAGAATCGTTTTCGGGCCAGGAACTCTCCGGCATAAGTTACTTGATTCAACCACCAATATTTGTCAATACCTTTGAAGAAGCTCGGAATCAGATAACACCAAACCGTGCAGCCTTCACACACGGATAGCTTACCTTGAGATTGCCGATACTCTTCTACAACTTCAGATTGCTTATACAGCTCATACAGCCGACCTTCGATCGGTACCCCTGTTTGAGCAAAGTGATAGCAGGGCAGCAGTAGCTCGTCATTGGGCGAAATGGCAATCACGGCATCAACGGCTTTACAGCGCGGATTGCTCGTATCGTTACCACCTGCTTCAATAAAGGCAAGCGCGGCTTTGTTATAGCCCACGTTACTATACTGCTTCGCTGCCGTCTCGATCGCTGTCACCAGTTCTGGGGTCGGATTTTTCTTTGAGTTGTAGTTGCTGTGTGCCGTAAACGCTGGATTGAGCCAGACTCTCGCTTCTAGCTGTTGCCCTAGTTCGGCTACTTCGCCAATGCGTTGGTAGTTCTGAGCCGTTACCGTATGGTTTAAAACCGGGTTTTCGCCCAGCGAGTGGGCAAGCTGCACCGACTCAACCAACGTGTCAAAAATCTTGACCCCCCTGGATTGGTCATGAGTCTCCGCATCGGCACCATCCAGCGAGAAATTCAGAAAATCGACTAACCCCTGAATCTCTTTTGCTTTCTTGGGATAAAGAATAGTATTGGTCGTCATGCTAGTGACGAACCCTTGCTGCTTGGCTTCTGTATAGATTTGTCCAACGTCTGTCCGTAGCAGCGGCTCTCCACCCGTAAAATCGATGTACCGCACATTCAACCGTCTTAAATCAACCAAATTGCGGCGAATCGTTTCAAAATTCGCTTCCTGCTTGGGTTCTAACGCCCAAATGTCACAAAAGTGACACCGCGCATTGCAGCGGTAGGTTAGATAATAATTTGCAACCAGAGGTGCCATAAATTATTTAACGTTTAGTCTCCGTTGAAAACATTTAGTCTCCGTTGAAAATACAATAAGTCGAACGGAGAAGTAAGACAAGGATCTGCTGTAGAGTATCTTGGGAGTTGATTCCTCAAGTGCTTTCTATAGTCCAGCAACGAGTCTAGCACGACC
>JBBSHC010000529.1:0-3549 GCA_038253425.1 Leptolyngbyales cyanobacterium
CAGCAGTTTGCCATTGGTTTGCAGACGCTGGGCATTCAACAAGGGGATCACATTGCCCTGTTTGCGGATAATGGTCCCCGCTGGTTGATTGCCGATCAGGGCATGATGGGCGCAGGTGCTGTTAATGCAGTGCGTGGTTCTCAAGCCGATCGAGAGGAATTGCTGTTTATCCTCACTCATAGTGACAGCATCGCGTTAGTGGTTCAAGATCAGGCGACTCTCAAGAAGCTTGCGTCTGGGTTAGAAGCGCTACCGCTCCGGTTCATCGTGCTGCTGACGGATGAAACACCGCCACCGATCGCTAATCTGAAAATCCTCAACTTCTCGCAGTTGATGCAGACGGGTGCGGGGCAGACGCTTCAACCTGTTCACCTGGAACGCGAAACGCTAGCGACCTTGATGTACACCTCTGGCACATCTGGAATGCCCAAAGGCGTCATGCTCAGCCACGACAATTTACTGTCTCAAGTCAGCGCTGCGGCAACGGTGGTTAACCCCCGCGAAGGGCGAGTACTCAGCATCCTACCCATCTGGCATTGCTACGAGCGCACGTTTGAGTACTTTATCTTTGCCTACGGCTGCACTCAGGCGTATACCAGTATTCGTCACGTCAAAAAGGATTTAAAGGACTTCCAACCGAACTATATGGTGGCAGTGCCACGGCTGTGGGAATCCATTTACGAAGGGGTGCAAAAGCAGTTTCGGGAACAGCCAGCCAGTAAGCAACGGTTAGTCAATTTCTTTCTGGACGTGAGCCATCGTTACCTTGCCGCCCGTCGGATTGTGCAAGGAGTCAGTTTGGAGACGCTTAGCCCCTCGATCGCGCAAAAAGCGGCAGCAGCTTCCCAGATGGCTCTGTTGTGGTCACTCCATCAATTGGGCGATCGCCTGGTTTACCGTCAGATTCGCGCTGGTATGGGTGGCGCAGTGAAGTTTCTCGTCAGCGGTGGTGGCTCGATCGCAGAACACCTGGAAGATTTTTTTGAGCTGATTGGCGTTGACATTTTGGGTGGCTATGGACTGACAGAAACTGCGCCCATTACCCATGTGCGTCGTCCCTGGCGCAACATTCGCGGTGGTGATGGGCAACCGTTGGCAAACACTGAAACGCGCATCGTAGACTCAGAAACTCGAAAACCGCTGCCGCCCTTACAGCAGGGATTAGTGTTAATTCGAGGGCCCCAGGTTATGCAAGGCTATTACAAAAATCCCGAAGCGACGGCTAAAGCGATCGACCCCGATGGCTGGTTTGATACGGGCGATCTGGGTTGGGTGACGGCTCAAGCTGACCTGATCATCACGGGACGCGCTAAAGATACGATCGTTCTCACCAGCGGCGAGAATATCGAACCCCAGCCGATCGAAGATGCCTGTCTTCGCAGCCCTTACATCGACCAAATGATGCTCGTTGGTCAGGATCAAAAAGTCTTGGGCGCACTCATCGTACCCAATGTGGAAGCACTACGAAAATGGGCAACGGCTCAGAACCTTGATCTACAGCTACCGGAACCGAGTACAGAGCGAAGCGAAGCAGACGCCTCAGCGCTTAGCAGCAAGCCGATCCAGGATCTCATTCGCCAGGAACTCAATCGAGAAGTGCAGAACCGTCCGGGTTATCGAGCCGACGATCGCATTGGTCCTTTTCGCCTGCTGCTGGAGCCATTTGCGATCGAAAACGGAATGTTAACCCAAACGCTAAAAATCCGTCGCAATGTCGTGACGGCACACTACCACGGTATGATTAACGAGATGTTCGTTGGCTAGTTTGGTTGGTGTCAGCCGTGGCTTGCAGCGATCGCTAAAAGAACGGCATTCGCAGGCTTTCTTGCTAGAGTATTGTTGCTAAAGTACTGTCCCATAGAGCACTACCAGCGCCCATCGTTTTATCATCTTTACCGTCTCTTCCTGACCCAACGTTTATGGATGTTTCCCAATCTCATCTGCTACTGAAGCGATCGATCAACGTGAAAGCGATCGTGACTTCCCGATGGAAAGAGGAAGCACAGCAGCAGCTACAAGCACAAATTAATCAGCTTGATAACCAGTTGCAGCAACTCGAAATGCAAGGGCAGCGCATGATTTCTGAAATCCAGAAACAGAGCTTAAAGCCACCGGGTCCTGAGACCGTACAACAAATTGAGGGCGTCCAGATTCAGGTGAATCAAAAGAAAAGCGAATTTCTGGAGCAAAAGAACCAGATTTTGCAGCAGCTTCAACAAATTCAAATGCTGGAACTGGATCAAGAAGTGCAGCAAGGTCAGATTGACAGCATTTTTCGGGTTGAAACGGGCGATAACCTGATCGAAAAAATGCAGGTTGAAATCTTACTACGCGATGGCGTGGTAGAAGCAATTCGAGGCATGGTTTAATCACTGGCTACCCGTAGTGCTGGATGCCTGCGTCTTTGATAATGAGTCAGGGGCAACTCACCAGCGGCATAGCAGGCTCTTTTACCAGCTTTAAGTCGGTCATAGCGATCGCCCGTCCTGCACTTTAGCTCGACTTGTCAGAATCACCTGATCTAAGGGCAACGAGAACCGCTTCAAAGCGAACTGCTGTTGCTTCGTTCAGTTTGCTCTTGATGTAACTATATGCTTTAAGAACTCGCTGTAAACTGGCTCTAGTGCATCACAGTCTGCTTCTGCTTTCCTCACCCTCAACTCTACTCAATTTCAGACCTGGAACTCACTCCATGATTTACGAAGTTTTCATGCCTGCGCTCAGCTCCACTATGACCGAGGGAAAGATTGTTTCCTGGGTGAAAGAACCTGGCGACAAGGTTGAAAAAGGCGAAACCGTGGTCGTGGTTGAGTCTGACAAAGCAGATATGGATGTGGAGTCTTTTTACGAAGGCTATCTTGGCGCGATCGTGGTGCCAGCCGGGTCATCGGCTCCTGTCGGCGAAGCGATCGCCCTCATTGCCGAAACCGAAGCCGAAATTGAAACAGCACAACAGCAGGCGGCTGGAACGGCTCAAGCAGCACCACCAGAGGCTCCGGCTGAAGTGGCAGCAGAGGTTCACACACCAGCATTGACAGCAGCCTCAACCACATCCGTGCAAAACGGTGCCGCAACCCCAAATGGTCGTCTCATCGTGTCGCCGCGCGCGCGCAAATTGGCAAAGGAATTAAAAGTTGAGCTGAGTGGGTTGAAAGGTAGTGGTCCTCATGGACGCATTGTGGCGGAAGACGTGGAAGCAGCGGCAGGCAAAACGCCGGCTGTTCAAGCACCAGTTGCCACAGCGCCCACGACTCCGGTTCCCTCTGCCAAGCCTGCGATCGCCGCCGTTACTGCTCCTTTTCCCACGCCAGCGATCGCGGGTCAGCAAGTGCCGCTGACGACTCTACAAAATGCGATCGTCCGCAACATGATGGTCAGCCTGGAAGTGCCAACGTTTCATGTTGGTTACACCATCACCACCGACAACTTAGACAAGCTCTACAAGCAAGTTAAGTCTAAAGGCGTGACGATGACTGCCCTGCTGGCAAAAGCGGTGGCGATCACGCTGCAAAAGCATCCGTTGCTCAACGCCAGCTACGTGAACCAGTC
>JBBSHC010000530.1:0-3537 GCA_038253425.1 Leptolyngbyales cyanobacterium
ACTGGTGCTTCTTGAGCTGGCTCTCTAAGCTCACTAAATTGCTGGCTCACTCAAATTTACTTTCACCATACTCACTTTTACCATAGTCAATAGAGGGAACATCAGGATATGACGACTTCAGATCATGCCACACCTGATATTACCCAATTCGATTTGAATCCCATTGACCCATCGCTTGCATCTGATACGGTGCTTGGTTATTACGTCAACAGCACTGCCCCCATTAATGTTGAAGATGAACCCGTCTTACCAAAAACATCGGTACAGACAACTATCAACAAAATTGCGCGCTCTTTGGCATCTAGCAGCAAGCCGCAGATTGTAATCGCCATTCATGGGTATGGTACGCAGCGATCGGATGCTGAACAACGATATGAGAAGATTTATCGCTATGCAAAAACGGTTTGTGAGCCAAGTACCTGCGCCTTTTTGGGCTATCTCTGGCCTTCAGAAAAGCCAACAGGCGATGCCTCAATGCCAAAGAGTAGCTTTTCAGACAAGCTGAAGGATGCAATTCAATCGTTTCCTATCTTACCAAGCGGGTTGTTTTTGGGTGGGTTCTTTCTAAGCATCATGGCAACGCTTTTCCTGCTAACCAATGATGATCTAAATGGCGTGTTCACACCCATTCTCATTCTCTCTGTGCTTACTTTTTCGATCCTATTAGCCATCATTTTATTGCGGCTATCAACCTACTTTCGTGACAATTACCGCGCTACAAACTATGGCGTACTCGATTTAGTAGAGTTGATTCGACAATTGGATCTAGCGATCGCTGAAGCCGATGCAGAAGGAGCGATCGCTGACGGATCTAAGAAAGTTCAGCTCTCGTTTATCGGTCACAGTATGGGCTGTTTTATTGTCACAAATGCAGTCCGTATTCTATCTGATGTCTTCGATCCGCGTGCCGTTGATAAACGACCATCGGCTAATCTTGGTCGCGTGTTGTGCCTTGAGCGATTGGTTTTAGTCGCTCCTGATATTCCGATTGAATCCATCATGCCAAGGCGATCAAACTTCCTGCGATCGTCTCTGCATCGATGCAAAGAAGCGTATGTGTTTGCCAATGAAGGTGATTTAGCCTTGCGGTTAGCATCAACCACCGCTAACTATTTCAGCTTTCCTGCAAGAACGCGTTCTAGTGGTTATCGGTTAGGAAATTTAACGGTACAGCGGTTTAAGAACAAGGACGATCACGAAAATCGACGACTGCAAAATCAGGACTATGGCATTGTTAATGTGAAGGATGCGATCGTTCAATCACCCTATGGGTATCTTGAAATTCGTGCTTCTGATCATGAGCATCAAACACTCAGCGAGATTCGTCCTCCCGAAACAGTTGAAAAAGAACATCTGGATGCGGTACAAAACGTACCCGTTTCTGATCTTTTCACTTATTTTGATTGCACCGACTATGTCGATCAGCAAGGTGATCCAACCGCAACGCAGCCGCAAGGGAAGGAAGAAGGCGTTGTAAGCTACGCTTTGAAAAAATCAGCCCTGAATTTAAAGGATTATGCCTCTTTAAGCCTCGCCTACTTCTTTAGCAAGCCGAAAAATATCAACGTTCATGGTGGCTACTTTGAAGGCATTGTGAGCCAGCGCTTGATTTATAACCTTGCATTTCTAGGCTTCAAAGGCTTGTTGGAAACGCTACAAGCGCAGCCTCAGTCAAGCGATACGTCGTTTGAGACATTGCCACTGGAAACCAAGCAAACGTTACTCAAGGCATTATCAGACGAGTGCCGTCACAAAGGAATCCAGCTTGTATTAGCGCCAATCCGGTATAAGAAAGACATTTTAAGAGAATCTTAGTCTTTAAAAAGCAGAATCTCAGGTTGTGTTTGCCGACACGGCACATGCAGCTTTAAATCCTCCTTGTGGTTAGAGGTGCAAAACATTAAGAGTTGCTAAACTCGATGCGTTCACAGTTAATACCACCGTCTAACTATGCAAAAGCAAGGCAATCAAGCAACCTATTTTCTGCGGTATTTATCGCTCGGTCCCGTGCTGGCTGTTGTTGCGACATCAGTAGCAGTTTCCACGTGGGCTGTGTTTAACTACGTTTTTCCTGATCTTCTCTTCCATCCCATGCCGTAAGGCTGGCATCGTGCTTACGTTGCACTGGGTGGATGAGTGCATAGACCAAGGCTCATCCACTCGGCTGAAGCACGTCACCAAACTGCTGCTGTAAAGTAGAGGGTGAGGTCTTGATACAGAAAAACTGGCAATGGAAGATTCAACATAAGCTATTTTTCTGGCGTTCGGCTGTCTGTGGGTTGTTATGGGTGCTGGTGCGGTAATTGCACTGATGAAAGCTGATGGTCAGCCACTCCGCTTTGGTAAATGGGGTCTGCTAGTAACAGTGCCGATTCTTGTGCCACTTATTGCCGCTTTTGCCTTTGCTGCTTTTTACCGTTGAAAGGCTCGTTCGATCGCCGTCTTTGTGACGCTATACGAATTCCGACTACGATCGCTGCCGAATTGCGTTGCCGAAAAACGCTTTAGTCGTTCACTATCCAATTCAGTGAGTTGCAGGACACGTTTTAGTGCTGCTTTACTTGGCGGGCGATCGCACCCTGCATGAATGCAATCGTATTACTCCAAAATAGTCTTAGAATCTACTCGCTTACAAAGCGTGAATGGGTTGGCGCTCTGGCGGTAGGCGTTGCGCGTCTGTTAGCAGTGACGCTAAGCCAAAGGGCAACGTACTTTTTGTGCGATCGCGCCTTAACCCTTTTAGTTCCCGCTCTTTACTTAACCTTTACACAACTTTGACTGAAAGCCCCTTTTTGTGAGCGTTCAGCAAAGCGTGGCTGCATTTATACGGTTCTTAACACTGAGCTTCGTATTCAGTCATTGAGTCTGGCAGCAGTTTGATCACTGCATTCCGTGAATCTACCGGATACACCCTCAAACCCTTTGTAAAGGTTGGAGGAAATACGGAACGCCGATGATGCACTAGAACCTGCTTGAATGTCTTGGTTTTAATCATTATCAGCCAGTGCATTGTTAGGGTGGCTACCTTATCCAAATCGTCTCGTGAACAGGGTTGAAGACTGAATCAGCCCACTCATTGTGAAGCAGGTAGGTAGTTGTAGTGAAGTATAAGACAGAGTTATTGGGATTGAGTGCTGTAACGAACCATGCACATCATGCTGTTTCTGGCACGAGGTCTCGTTATATTTTAGGAATGCGGGTAGACGCCACCAGTTACCAGGATGCGACCCAACAAGTAATTACCTGGGCAAAAGCGAACGAAAGCCGTTATGTCTGTGCAGCGAACGTGCATATGGTGATGGAAGCTCACGATCGCGGCGAGTTTGCCCGAACCGTCAACAATGCTGATTTAGTAACACCAGATGGCAAACCGTTAGTGCAAGCGCTGAAAGCACTCAACGTCAAAGATGTATCACAGGTACGCGGACCCAATCTCACTTTGCATGTGTGTGAGGCGGCTGCAACAGAGGGCGTGGCGATCGGGTTATATGGCGGTAGCCCCGAAAGCTTGACGTTATTCACCACGTTTTTGCAAAA
>JBBSHC010000531.1:0-3536 GCA_038253425.1 Leptolyngbyales cyanobacterium
ATGGCTGAAAGCTAATCGCTGAACGCTGATTGTTGAGTCATTGTTTTTTAATTAGCCCTAAGGTTCAACCAACGCATCGGTTTACCCGCAGCGATCGCTCAGACCTTAAGCACTTTTTTAGCTGCCTGAAGTAGCTGTATGCGGTCGTCTAAGCCGTTATAGCCGCCGTTAATTACTCTGGTGACAGTCCTCACATCGTCATTGTCGGCATTGCCATTGAGCTGAGCTTTAATCGTCCAAAACCAACCGGCGCTGCGGCTTGCCAGATCTGGGTTTACCAATTTTGTTGGATTGTTGATTAAATCGACGCCTAGCGCTCGACCACACTCACCATAGTTGGCTCGACCCGTAACCTGGATTAACCCACGACCTTTGAAGCGCATCCCATCCCCTTCCTGAACATTACCCAGGTTCCTGTCCCATTCATACTCTTCACCCGATGCGTATTCTTCGAGGGCGTTGAAGCGATCGGACTCGTGGGCAACCTGAGCGAGAAAGTGTGCCTGCCGTAAAGGAGTGGAGATGCCAAACTCAACCATTGTGCGGTTTAAGTAGGGCGTCAACAAATTGACTTGACTGGTGCGGGCATCGGGAGCGATCGCCAACAGTTGCTGCGCCGTGAGTAACAGCATCGTGCTGGTGGGAAATAAACCCGCATACGGTTGTTTAGCGGCTGGACGAGCGGGTAGATTGCTCAACACGCGAAGCAAATCATCCACGAGACCGTCTTGCGCGGTGTAGTCCCCTTGCAGTTTGCTTGCCAGTTCTTGCAGCCGATTCGCCGCCATTTGTCTGCCCACTTTCACATCGCTGCTTGCAAACAAGCTGTTGTAAGCTGGTTTATCCACAGGGCGCAACGGCAAACTACTCAAAGACCGGATCAAAGCATCTACCAGTTCATCAGTCTTATTGGCAGGTCCTTGCAGCTTGCCAATTAACGATCCTAGACGGGTAAAAGCCTGCATTCTCCAAATGTCAAGTTGCGCCATGTGTGAGCACCTTTGTGTTGTTAGTGGTTAAATCAACCCGAACGTGAGACTAAGTAGAAGGCACCCAGAAATTTTAATTCCTAGACTAATTATTCCTGGAGAGGGGCGCGATTGTGAAATTATTAATGGCTGCTTCACAAAATAATCCAACGTTGCAGAGTGATGCCTACAGCAGGGGGTTCTTGCATTCCAGCTTTTGCTGCAAACGACCTGCGATCGAGTAATAAAAGCGTCGCATCAAGAAGAAGAGAGAGGCTAAAGGGGGAGAGAGGCAGAAGGCTAAAGCGTGTCGCAGTCAGCCAAAAGCTCAGGGGTGTCGGCATTGGGTGTAGAGAGTAGGTTAGGATCAGCCTGAGCCGTGTGAGGTTGGCATTTCAGCCTGCCGCACTTTCAAATCGTTGAACCGTTTGGTGTTGTGTAATGATGAGTCCTGCCGATCGACCTCAGGAGATGGAATTACGGCGAGCAACGGAACCACCGACCTTGTGGCTATCACTTGTCTTGGGATCGGTGCTGATTCATCTGCTGTTGGTGGTCATTACAAGCCTGGTTGTCGCTCGTACTGCGAAAGTGCAGCAAGAAATGGAGCCGATTGCGGTTGAAATCGTTGATCCAACGGCTGCAATGGTTCAAACGGGGGGTGCTGTAAGCGATCGCACCACTGTGCAAGGCAGGGCAACGGTTCCTGGCGTAGGGACAAGCACTGCATCCAATCAACCCTCTGTCTCTGATTCAACTTCAGTTCCCCCCTCCGTGGAGCCTCCGTTACCAGGGGAACGGCAGTCTTTTGCGCCACAGTCTTTTGCGCCACAGTCTAGTGCGCCACGGTCTATGGCACCGCGATCGATTGCACCGTCAAGTCAGCCGCGACCAACTACGCCTGTGCGTCAGCCGTCTAACCGCTTACCCGACAGCAGCGCCACACGACCACCTACCAGTCCCCCCTCACGGTTGGATTCAGGGCGTCTACCTGCATCAACGTTGCCAAGTCAAGGTGCTGACGATCGCGCTGGTACGCCTCCAGCCACACCACAACCTGTAACTACAGGCAGTAATGGTGGGTCGGGTGATACGACTGCTCGTGGCAGCACTCCATCGGGTGATGGCAGCAATGGAGAGCCTTCACTTCCTGGAGTGGCGATCGATGCACAACGCGGTCAGGGGACGGGATTGAAGGTGACAGTCTCTAACGTGATGTCTGGGGATACTCGTCTTATTGATACGCTTAACCAGCTTGCTCAACCCAAAAACAGTTCTGAGTCGTTGCCCAACCTGACGTATCCGGCGATCGTGGGTCTAAACCTGGGTCAGACGGTCAAGCTTAAAGTAACAGTTCGTCGCGATGGCAGTGCAGACGTTTTTCAAGTGCTGCCTCCGGGTACGGTGCAGGAGTATGAGGAGTTTGCCAAAACGTTGGTGAGCCAGCTATCGTTTACACCCGCTTTACAAGCGGGAAAACCCGTTGAGAGTCTGGTGATTCTGGATTTAAGAATTGATGCACTGAGACCACAATGACCTGGCGATCGATGCACTGGTAAGAATCAGCCGTCAGCCGTCAGCAGTCAGCTTTTTAACTAGAACTGCTGTCACGCTTGCTAGATGGCATTTGTAGCTAAAGAGTATCGGCTACTGATCTTCCAGAGAGAGCCTTTACTGCTCACAGTGGTCTTTAAGCACAGTGATCTTTAAGCACTGCAAAGCTGCGTCAGGGTGGCAATGAAGTCAGGATATGAGACAGCGACGGCTTCTGCGCGATGAATGGTGGTGGTGCCAGCCGCATTAAGGGCAGCGATCGCGAGACTCATGGCAATCCGGTGATCTGTGTAACTATCGACTGTTGCGCCTGTGAGCGGGGTGCCGCCAACAATTTCCATGCCGTCAGATCGTTCGGTAATGCGTGCACCCATCTGGTTCAGTTGGTTTGCCATCACGGTAATGCGATCGCTTTCCTTCACGCGCAGTTCGGCGGCATCTTGAATGATAGTGGTACCGTGGGCAAACGTTGCTGCGACTGCCAGCACAGGTATTTCGTCAATTAAACGTGGGATCAGATCTCCGGCAATGGTGCAGGACTGGAGCGGTGGGCGATCGCTCGTTCCGGCATAGCGTACGTGCAGGTCGGCAACAGGTTCCCCCGCAACAAGGCGCTGATTCTCCTGAGTGATGTCTGCGCCCATCATGGCTAATACGTCCAAAACGCCTGTCCGCGTGGGATTGACGCCAACGTTCTCAATGACCAGATCGGCACCCGGTACGATCGCCCCTGCAACCAGCCAAAAGGCAGCCGAACTAATATCCCCCGGCACAATGACGGGTTGCCCCTTGAGTTTGGTCGGTCCTGTCACCGTGACGCTATGCGTGTCTGGGTCTATCGTCAGGTTCGCTCCAAAGGCTTTGAGCATTCGTTCGCTGTGGTCGCGCGAAAGCGCAGGTTCTGTCACCGTTGTTTGCCCGTCGGTCATCAGCCCTGCCAGCAAGATGCAGGATTTGACTTGGGCTGAAGCGATCGGCGAGTGGTAGTGCAACGGGCGCAATGGCTGACCTTTG
>JBBSHC010000532.1:0-3534 GCA_038253425.1 Leptolyngbyales cyanobacterium
AACCTGCTCGAACGCGCTCAACAGGGTGATCCAGACGCGATCGCGGCACTCATGAATCAAACCTTGGAGCCTCAGGGCGTGACAGCAAAAGCAGTTTTGGAAGCAGACTGCCTGCATGTGTTTCTGAGTGCGCCCCGGATGCTCAATGCCAAAACATTGGTGACATTTACGCAGCGAGGCATTCTTAGCTTGAGTGTGCAATCGCTTCAGCAGGTGCGGATTTACGGCAAACTGCTGGGAGACGATCATCCCGCTTGGGTCGAAGCCTTCCCAGTACCGCGATCGGAAACTGTTGCTGAAGTTGAGCAGGTGGTTGATGCATTCGTGCCAGCAGCTTTGCCGCAAAAACGCTCTTACTTAAGCAACATGTTCGTTGCAGCGAAACGTCTAGTGGCTCAACGAGCAAAGCTTTCTAGTCATGCAAGCCAGGAAAGTTCAAAGCAAGAAGGGTCTGGTGTTTCACCCGCCGAAAGCCATCGTCCGGTGCATTACTTAAAGATGTCGTTGGCAGTGATATTGGTAGCCTTCGCCACAGGTGGGGTGGCAGCATTCATAGCCAACTCTTCCACCCTCGGCGGAGCAGTGCTTCAGGTCGGCAAAAAAACTACAATTGCAGTGCCTGAGAGCCAAATGGCGCTTCGAGCTGCCACCGATCGCGCCCATGAGCAGCAAGAAGCCACTGCGAGGACGTATCTTGAAACAATGAACCAGACACAGCAGGCATTCTACAGCCAAAACAGCCGCTTTGCTGCCAACCTGGAAGAACTAGAGCGATCGGCAACAGTATCGATCGCCTCCCATAGCAACTACACCTATAAACTGACGTTGCATCACAACACGCAAGCTCAGCTCACCGCAATTCCAAATGCGGACGGCTTAAAAAGCTACACAGCGGTCGTAACGCTTGCGCCAGCCACCAAGCAAATCGTCACGGCAATCTGTGCGTCTCAGCAGCCTGCTAAAGTGCCGCCCCTCGTGTTTCAGTCCACCAGCGGTCTGATTCAGTGCCCGGAGGAGCCTGCTAATGCCTCTTAAACGTCCACGCAGCGGTGCTTCTAGCTGTTAGCGAGCTATACGTTCTGGAGAAAGAGCGTATTAAAAACAACTGCACACATTTGAGCGATGCCTTTTGGCTGACCGCTGGCTGCTAAAAGCCATGCTTCTTCTTTACAGCCCCAGCGATCGCCTGGTTTGTTACTGCCTACAGAATATTGGTTAGGAAGCCTAGCCGTACTGACGCTTGATCCCATTCAACTCATAGACGGATGCAGAGTTTTTAGTAGCACTGTCTAATCTTTATGGAGCGACTAATCCTGATAGCCTGGGTGTTGGCTGTTGGTTGCCAAACGTTTGTGCCAGATCCAAGTAAACAACACTCCACCTGCTACGGCTGAAGTAGATACCCTGCAAGGAGCTTAATTGAGTGAACGTTAGACAACAAGAAACCGCTCGCCTTCGTTGGATTACGCTGAACGCATCCGAGGCAAACGTTAGCGAGGGTGCAGATGTGGTTAAAGGGCTAAAACAAACGCCTAAAACCCTTCCCTGTAAATATTTTTACGACGATCGCGGCTCTCAGTTGTTTGAGCAAATTTGCGATCTGCCAGAGTACTACCCCACCCGCACCGAGCAAGCCATTCTGGAAGCCTGTGCTTTAGAAATTGCTGAGTTAACTGGCTCATGTGAATTGGTAGAACTGGGTAGCGGTAGCTCTCGCAAAACGCGCTTGCTTTTGGAAGCTTACAACCAACTCAACGATCAGTTGCAGTATTGCCCGATCGATGTCAGTGCCGGAATTCTCAAAACCACTGCGCTTGAGCTTCTACGCCAATACCCCAAACTGCAACTTTGTGGGTTAGCCGGAACCTATGAACAGGCACTCGCGCAACTACCTCCCGCAACTTTAGAAAACCGAATGCTGATCTTTCTCGGTAGCACGATCGGTAACTTGAATCCAGTGGAGTATAAACGCTTTCTCGATCGCGTGCAGCACGCACTCCAACCCGGCGAGTTTTTCCTATTGGGGGTCGATCTGCAAAAAGAGCCAGCCATTCTCGAAGCCGCCTACAACGATGCTCAGGGCATTACGGCTGCGTTCAATCTCAATCTTTTGCAGCATCTAAACTGGCGCTTTCAGGGTAACTTTGAGCTTGATCAGTTTCGGCATTGGGCGTTTTACAATACTGCTGACCATCAGATTGAGATGCATCTCCGGAGCCTGAGCTACCAAAGCATTTACTTGGAAGCCTTAGAGTTTCAGACAGTCTTACGGGCAAACGAAAGCATTCATACTGAAATTTCCCGCAAATTCCACCTGCCCACGCTGGTCTCTGAACTGGAAACCCACGCACTACATCCGCTACAAGTCTGGACTGATCCGCAAGCATGGTTTGGGTTGTTACTTTGTCAACGGCAATGTACGGATGGAGCGTGTCCGTGAAGGCTAGAAGGCAAGGCTAAGGGCTGAAAGATGTAGCTTGGTTCTGCTTTATGATGGGCTGAAAGCTGAGAGCCAGACACTATTTTCATCAGTGTCCGACGTTCTGGAAAGTAGTTGTCTCGCTCTGTATCTATGCAGTATCCCAACCGAGCTAAACGTCTGGTCAACTGCAAATAAATTACGACGAATTTAAATTTTTCGTATGCGGTTGATTGGGATGCTAGGTTGGGCACATCATTCTACGCATAAGGCAACGCCTTATTACTATGAAAACTCATTCCTTGCTTTCTGGATTGCATTCGCTACGGCAGTCCCGAAAAGCGGTTCGATTTGTTTCGTCGGTAGCGGCTTCAATGTTGACGGCAGGAACGATCGCAGCGCTGCCACCAGTTCGAGCGGATGTTGTCAATGCTGTACAACCAGTATCAGCGCTGTCGTCTACAGTCGCAATTTCTACGCAACGGTCAGTGCAACCGTTGACTCAGGTACCTTCTGCTAAGCAGTTTCCAGTCGTGCAGCAGATGGGGCTTGGTGATCTGTTGGGACCATTGATGGTCGGTGGCATTGTGGTAGTGGGTGGTTTGATTTTCTTCTCGTCTATCACAGGCTTGGTGATTATCAGTGAACAAGAAGTTGGCGTTGTGGTCAAAAAGTTTGGTGGTCGAATGCCTGCTGGACGGTTGGTAGCTCTCAACGGTGAAGCGGGCTATCAAGCTGACACGCTGGCTCCCGGTTGGCATTGGGGACTTTTCCCCTGGCAGTACGGCGTGCAAAAGCAGCCCATGATCGTCGTGCCTCAAGGCGAAATTGCCCTGCTGGTTGCTAACGATGGCGCGTCTGTGCCCGCAGAACGCATTCTGGCAAAAGTCGTGCCCTGCGATAACTACCAGGATGCCCGTAAGTTCCTTATAAATGGCGGCGAAAAAGGTCGGCAGATGGGCTTTTTGACAGCGGGGACGTATCGCATCAATACGGCTCTGTTTAAGGTAATTACGTCTGCCAGCGCCAGTCACCATGGCATGAGCGCGGAGAAGCTACGGGTCTACACGGTGCAATCCGATAAGGTGGGTATTGTCACGACGCTTGATGGGATG
>JBBSHC010000533.1:0-3532 GCA_038253425.1 Leptolyngbyales cyanobacterium
GTTGGGGGGTAAACAACACAAAACAGCGATTCATCAAAGCAATAAACCACAAACACAGCAGCAGCTTGGCTAAGCCACTATAAATAGAGCCTCAAAGTCACTTGAGACAAACCGTTCTTTTAGGTAAAACTAAAGTCCCTACGGAAACTTTTTGAATGAATCTAGCACGTGCTTAAAACTGATTCACTGAAAGCGTTTGCGCTATGTGGATGCGTCTATGCCGTCTTACAGCATGAATTTTGCGTAGATACTTTTTCTCCTCAAGCTATTGCTTTAAAAAGAGCTTATTCGACGATGACAAAGTATGCGTTGCAAAGAAAACGATTCAAATGAGTCAATAGGAAAGCCAATCAGGTGAAGTGAATAAGATTCATCGATACAGTTTGAACGATACGCTTTTTAAGTTAATAGACTAACTAATAGAAGGTTAAACCTTAGCTAAGAAGCGGGGGAAAGCCCTCGATCGCGCCACCAATTATTCCTCGCTAGAACCTTTCTCATGAATGCTTACCCCACTCGTATGCAGGCTGTGCAGTCGCCGATCATTCCCGCGATCGCAGCCATGATTCAGCAGCACCCAGGGACGCTCTCTCTGGGGCAGGGCGTGGTGTACTATGGTCCACCGCCAGACGCGATCGCGCAAATTACTTCTTTTCTCGCTAACCCAGAGCATCACAAATATGGGGCGGTAGAGGGCATGGCACCGCTGTTGGAGCAAATTGCGCTCAAGCTCAAAACCGAAAACGGGATTGCTGTGGATGACGAGCACAGCCGCATTGTGGTCACGGCAGGCAGCAATATGGGCTTTCTTAATGCGGTGCTGGCAATTACCAGCCCTGGTGATGAAATTATTTTGCAAACGCCTTACTACTTCAATCATGAAATGGCAGTCACGATCGCGGGTTGCCGTTCCGTCCTGGTAGCTACCGATGATCAGTACCAGTTGCGCCCCGATGCCATCCAGCAGGCGATTACCGATCGCACGCGAGCGATCGTCACCATTTCACCTAACAATCCCACTGGTGTGGTTTATCCAGCGGCAGCTTTGCAGCAAGTGAATGACCTGTGCCGCGATCGAGGCATTTATCACATTCATGATGAAGCCTACGAGTACTTTACCTACGATGGCGCTCAGGCTTTTTCACCCGGTTCACTCCCTGGCAGCAGTCGCCACACCATTTCGCTCTACTCACTCTCAAAGGCATACGGCTTTGCTAGCTGGCGCATCGGCTACATGGTGATTCCAGCCAATTTGATGACAGCCGTGATGAAAATTCAGGATACGAATGTGATTTGTCCAGCGGTAATTTCGCAATATGCTGCACGGGGCGCATTGCAGGTGGGTGTGAGCTACTGCCATGAAAAGTTAGTCACGATCGCAACAGTACGTCAACAACTGCTCTCCGCTTTGGGTACGCTTGGCGATCGCTGCACTCTTCCCCCTAGCGATGGTGCTTTCTACTTTTTTCTCAAGGTTCACACTCATCTCACAGCTTTGGAACTGGTCGAACGCCTCATTCGTGACCATAAAATCGCTGTTATTCCCGGCACCACCTTTGGTTTAGATGACGGTTGCTATCTACGGGTAGCTTACGGTGCCCTGCAAACCGACGCGATCGTTGCCATCGATCGTCTGGTACATGGGTTAAAAGCAGTGCTTGAGTAGGGGCTTATTTTAGCTATGAGCTGTCAGCCATCAGCTCTTAGCTATCAGCTCTTTGTAAGCCACTCAGTTTTCAGTTTTGCTTTTGGCTTCATCGCCCTGAGGGACATTTAAGAAAGGCTCCTAACTCCTGTTTTTAGCCTTTAGCCTTTAGCCTTCAGCCTTCAGCCTTTAGCAAAGCTCAACGCCAACGTTCACGGTTTCGACCTGTTTTTGGGTCTTGCAAAGCGTTACCAATGCCTTTGATCATGCCGCGACCAATTAAGCCAATACCACGACCAATGATTTCCGTGAGAATGTAAACAACACCACCGCCCAAGAATGAAAATGCTGTGCGGAGACGAGGCGCGATCGCATCGCGTGTTTCTAGTATCAACGTCAAGATGAAGGGAATACCTGAAAGCTCAGCCAATTCAGCATTACGAGGCGCATAAATAGAAACATGACGAATGCCATCGCCAGCTAAAACTAATAATTTGAATTGACTTTCAAAGATGGCGGTTGGCTCTCCAATCAGGCGCTCGGTACGATATTTCCAGGATAAATCATTGCGAAAGCGCTCAATCTCACGGCTCGAAAGAAGGCGTTTGTCGTAAAATGATTGTTTGATCGGAACGATATCACCAAAGCGATTAAGCAAAGGCTGCATCACTGCGTTCGCCACTTGAATCGTCAAATTTTGTAGCAGTAATTCCATGCGTGCCATTGCTTCCACAGTCCCAGCCTCATACAGCGCATCATCAATAGTTAACGGTGTTTGAAAGAGGAGATGCGCTAAAAATTCTGAAAATAACGGAATTTTAGCGAGAATTTCTGTCTGGACAAGCAGTTGATCCTGAAGCAAATAATCCACCACATCAACAGACTGATTGCCTATCTCCAGCGTGTAGTATTTGCCAAAAAAAACTGTCACCGTTGCCTGCCATAAGTCTTGTAAAATTACGCGACCTTTCATTTCAAGTTGATCAATGGGCACCTGTGAAAATCGCAAAGAATCTAGAACTTCTTGCAGCTTTTGCAGCACGGTATAAAGCAGCTCACGCTTTTTTGTTGGCTTCAAAATATCGATTTCAAGCACAGTCGTCGTGTAATTGTGCAGGTTTCCTTGCAGCTTGGTGAACGTTGCTTGAAACAGTGCGGTCTGTGGTAACTGTATTTGACTTGCAGCCGTAGGGTCTAAGGATGCGGGAGTGGGTGATGGTTCGGCATGTAGGTCTGTATCGGTTTGCTGAGGTAGACGGGCACTATCGGGAAGCGGTTGTCTGTTTGCCAAGGGCGTCTCTTGCCAGGGTGCCTGACTGAGTTGGTCACTTGCTGACTCATTTGCCAACTCACTGGAAGGGGTTAACAGCCGCTTGACCAGCCAACGAGCAGCCCACAATTCACGACGCTGACCTGCCACTACCCATTGGTTGATGAGGGATTGTTTTGCTTCTGCTTGGGCATCCAGTTCAGCGATCGCGCGCTCAATTTGCCGCACTCCCGACAGGCGCAGGTTACGACGCCAGACTGCTAACAAACTCCGGCTTGCTGCTATGTGGGGTCTTGTTTCGAGTAAGCGATCGGTTGCAGTGGTTGTTGCTGTGGAGAGTTGAGCCGCATTGAGCGACTGGGCGATCGCCTGAATGCCCTCCGTCCAGTATGGTTGTCCTGATGCGACCTGCCGAATTGCCGTTACCAGTTCTGCTGCACTCGTGCCTTTAAGGCAATAGCCCCCCGCACCCGCCTGAAACGCTACCGCTAAGCGGGTTAGCTCCAGCGTGGAACCCAGCAACAGTATGGGAAATTGTGGATATTCGACACTCAGTTGCTGGCAGAGCGACAGCCCAACGCCTTGACCAGCGGTTGCTTGACCCAGATCCAGATTAA
>JBBSHC010000534.1:0-3526 GCA_038253425.1 Leptolyngbyales cyanobacterium
AGCGAGAAAGCCCCAGCGAAGCATCCAGATCAGGTTAGTTTGGTCGGTAATTTGGTCAGTAGTCTGTATGGCTTGTGATGAACGAGAGCGTAGGATTGTCGGTGAATGAACAGAAGAACGCATGAGAATGTAGTGCCGTATGCATCAGGTGAACAAGAACAAAGCGAGGCAGCTCACACAGCTTCAGAACTGTAACAATTCTTCACAGTAAAGGGAAATCTGTACATCGAAAGATCTTCTGCCTAAAGTTGGTAGAAATCGATCGCCGCCTTGAACTGATGACGCTCCTTAAAAAAGTAGCCCCTCACAGTCTGACTGCCCTCATCAGGCTTTGGTTCAAAGGCCTTTGAACTTTGTACGCGATCGTACGGCAGTGTAGAGCAGGCACCGTTTCAGCCAGTCCGCTGCTTTGACCCTACCTATTCCTGTAATGAAAGCGTTCTTGTGGCGTTTCCTTCGCTCAGGGACTCACTTCTCGGTCATCATCCACGAACCATCCCAATCGTCGGCAGGTGGATTCTTAAGCCAATACTGGCAGCGATCGAGGTGCATATTGGCGGATTTGTCGTTTTTGTCAAGCTCCAGCACCATACCAAAGGCACCCATCGCCAGAGGAAATTTGCGATCGCGGTAGTGTTTCAGACCTACGCCGTAATAGTCAATGATTTGCTTCTTGGCATCGGAGATTGGCTCTGTCTGTAGTCCAACCAGCTCGTACACTGCGACAGGGCGATTTTTGCCTTTGACGCGAATAAAGTCCAGTTCACGAGTCCAGATGCGATCGGCGCATGGTTTATACGTGTTTTCGCTAATGACAATATCGATGCCGTACTGCTTACTAGCGCTTTCTAGCCGTGATCCCAGGTTGACACCATCGCCGATCGCGGTGAACTCCATGCGCTTGCTAGAGCCAATATTGCCGCTGATGACGCTATCGGAGTTGATGCCAATGCCAATTTTAATCGGTGGATTGCTTTGGGCCACGCGATCGGCGTTAAATAACTCCAGTCGCCGCCGCATTTCGATCGCGCTTTGTACCGCCATCCAAGCGTGATCATCAAGGGGTAGCGGTGAACCGAATACCGCCATAATGGCATCGCCAATGTATTTATCCAGCGTGCCTTTATATTCAAAGACGGCATCTACCATTGACTCAAAGTACTTATTGAGCATTTCTACAACGGCTTCGGCTTCCAGGGTTTCGGTTAAGGTCGTGTAGCTGCGGATATCGGAAAACAGAACGGTGACATCTTTGCGATCGCCCCCCATTTTGGCAGCATCAGGATTCTCTAAAAGCTGTTCTGCTAATTCCTGGGTCATGTAGCGATACATCGTACTCTTGAGCCGTTTTTCATCGCTAATGTCTTCCATCACCACCAGTGCGCCCAGTACTTTGGCGTTATCTTTGGCATCGGCGATCGTGTTGATCGAGAGGTTGACGCTGTGCTGCTCTGTACCCTGATAGGGATGCAAAATTTGATCGGGATAGTACTGCTGGCGGCTTTTGTCGTCTTTGGCTGCCAGTCCCATCGCAAACCATTTGTTGAAGTCGCCTTTGTCGATTTTGATCAGGTCATTAACGGATTTGTTTTCAAGCGTGTCGTCATCGCTCAGCCCTAAAAGCTTTTTAGCGCTTTCGTTTGCCGCAATGATGGTGCCTTTTTTGTCAGTCGAAATGACGCCATTGCTCAGCGATCGCAAAATGTCTCGCTGCATCTGTTCTTGCTGCTTCACCGTCTCAAACAGTTTGGCATTTTGCAGTGCGACACCCGCCTGAATGTTAAACGCCTGCATAAACTCCTGATCGTTACGGTTGAAGCTGGCTCGCCAACAGTCGGGTGCCTCTGGATAATTGGCGGGATCATAGGCAGGATAATCACCCTGCTTTTTCTTGTTGATCAACTGCGTGACGCCGATTAATTCTCCGTCTGCATTAAAAACGGGCATACATAAAATGCTGCATGTGCGGTAGCCCGTTTTTTTGTCGGTTTCTCTAGACGTTTGCGAGTTGGGATCGTCGTACAGGTCAAAGGGAATGATCACGGGCTTACCTGTGATGGCAACCTGTCCAGCAAAGCCTGCCCCCATTGGAATGCGGAGTTCCTGAAGTGTGCCGCCGATCGGGATTTTAGTCCAAAGCTGGTCGCGATCGCGGTCTATGAGCCACAGGGTACTGCGATCTGCCTGCATCAATTCCTGAGCTTCGTCCATCACCTTTTTTAAGGTTTCCTGGAGATCGAGGCTGCTCTGACTGAGGGATTGGGTCGCTTTCATAAGCGCTGAGGCGGCGCGCTGCTGCTGAGTGGCTCGATAGAACGATCGCGAGGATTCAATGATTAGACGAATGGACGGGGCAAATTCTTCAAAAACCTCCTCGTCTTGATGGTTAAAGCCGTTGCGATCGATTTTCTCTTCCAAGGTCGCAAACGGATCGAGTTCATGCTTAAGTTTGTTGATCAATTGCACGACCGCAACCAGCTTGCCTGACTCATCCAGGAGCGGCATTGCCAGCATGGTGTAGGTGCGGTAATGATTTTTTTCGTCAAATTTACGCGCCGCTTCAGAGCGATGATCGTCGTAAAAGTCGTAAGGAATATTGACCACTTCGAGCTTGGTGGCAACTTCGCCCGCAATCCCCACTGTGGCAGGTAAGCGCAGTTCCAGGTTGTTGCCCCGTTCGTCCTTGGCAACGATCGCCCAAAGTTCGTTTTTATCCTCATCAAGCAAATAAATGGTGGCGCGATCGGCGTTGAGCAACTCACTTGTTTTGAGCGTGATGGAGCGCAGCATCTCCTCCAAAATGGCATCAAAACCCTGAGCATCCAACAGATTGTCCAGCATGGACAAAGTTTGATGGACGACCTGAAGCTTTTGCTCGACATCGGTGACGACTTCTTTAAATTTATCTTTGGTGAGAGGTGCGAGAAAGGCCCCAAAGCTACCCTTGCTGGTCACTAGAGCGCTACTTGGAGAATGATGTTGCCCGGTTTCTAAAAGCTCTAAAGAATGATTGCCACGATGGGTTGCAGGTTCGGCGCGATTGGTCAGGGTAGTGGTGCCGACAGCATCCTCTGCTGGGCGATCGATAGCAACACCACTCATCATCACTTCCTTGGAAGCCGAGATGACTTCGACCTCAGCGTCAATGACGATATCAACCGTATGGCTATGACTAGGTTCGGGTAGATGCGGCGATGAAGCTTTCATAGAGATTAACTAACGATAGAGAGTCAAAGCGTTTACTTAGTAGCAGTGCAAGCCCCTGACTAATGTGGTTGCAAGTGCCGCAGTCGAAGGGAGACTGCCACCTTGATTAAAGCTGATAGGGAGACTGCCCTAGCCAACGTTGATTCGTACTCCAAATCTAGGACGATTTTGGCACTATGGCATGGGAATGTGTGTGCTGACGCTTACCATTGCTAGTTCGACGTAAGGGCGCTGTGTGTCAGCGTGTAGAGAGATGAGAGCTTCTGTTCGTCATTTGGCAAGCTATACGCCCTTACAGAACAACCGATCATCTCTTGCA